>JAHDIL010000057.1 GCA_020630835.1 Verrucomicrobiota bacterium | reverse complement strand
TTTGGGTCCACTAGGACCGCCTCACACATGCTCCGCATCTCGTGGAGAAATCCCTTTCCCACCTATTCCTTTTGGGGCTAAAAACCTGACGATTACCGCGGACAATGAGGCTGAGGTTTTCATCAACTACCTTGATGAATTGGCCCCCACGCATCGAAAGCGATTCGCGCAGGAGGCCACTGCCAACCGAACCTATAAACTGCCCGTCGAGAAACGCACGGCAGACCGCGAGGTGTGCACTGTGCGAGTTTTTGTAGCTCTCGACCATAGAGTAACAGGCCCGATTCGTGCTGATGTGACGATCGAAGCACTTCAAAACACAGGAACAAATCTGCCCACAGATGCGTTCACCCCACTAGCGAGGACCTTTCTTCTAAATGAGCCTTTAAGCAATCATCCAGCGGAGCCCGTGCACTCAGGAACAGATGAGATGAGGCTCTGGCAGGCTTTTTTTATTCCGCTCGGCGAAGACTTGCCGGCTGGAAAATACTCGTTGAGCCTAAAGATGTCGGGCGTAGACACATGCTATCTATCCATCACAAAGGTCACAGGTGGGGTCTTCAATAAAACCGTATTCCGCCGTGAAGCGATCCGAAATAAATCACAAGCCTCTCCCCCCTTAAAACGCTAGCAAATACAGGAAAGTTCGTTATAATTTCTATATCTTAGAAACCGGCGCTAATGGGCTGCCTTTTTAAGCTCGTGAAAACTATCGCCTCCGCTGCCCTATTTGTCTTTTCGTCTCGGCTTTGTGCCTTCACGATGCTCGTCATGTCGATGGGGTTCCAGTGTTTCGGCTTTGATGGACTGGAGTATGCGACATCCAGCGAATATCCAAAAGCTCTGCGATGGGACTCCGTGGAAATTAAGACACATTGGCTGGGGGGGGTAGCACCGAAAATTGAGCGCTCACAGGGGCTTCACACATTCACACTACACCCGGGAGAATTCACAGACATTCGTTTGCCCGCCTATGAAAAATTGCGGGTCAGGCCGAACAACGCCACAATCGATGAACGCACCCTATCTTTTTGGTTTTCTAACGGTTCCGGCCTCTTGCTAGAAACTCCATCGCAACCATCTGACGAGCATACGGAGCGTTTCGTGACACCTCGCTCACCCATCCCCGGGATTTTGCGGATTCGCAACGAAGGACTCTTCACAAAGGGAGCAAAAAGCTCCGACCCCATCTCTTTTTCGCTTTACGTTTCTAGAGGGGTGCCATTTCAAAAGATGGTTCTTTATCGCAATGAGATCCCGATCGAGGACCATGTAGCCAGCCCTCTTCGCTTGAATGGAGCTATCCGCGGCAGGTTCTTTCGTATTCAATCTGCCAAGCCCGTCACGGTATTGCTCCGGCCCGGTCGGCGCTATCGCTTTGAAACACGTTTCCTTTACCCAGAGACAGAGGCACGGCTTTATCAAACATGGCGTCTCAACCTGCGTCTCGGCGGAAAAGGAAGCGCGGAGAGCACCCTAGACTTCAGCGGATCCGCTGACACAGAGGACGTCGTCGTATGGGACCATAAGGCACTGGTGACTACGCGGTCCACCGAGCGATACCTGGATGTTCCACCAGGCGTTGAGAATTCGATCACTTACCTGCTTACGGCGAGCAGCGATGTGCTCATTCGTATCCTAGAACAAGAGCCTGTTCACTCAGACTACCTCTTCCCCAGTCGCAATGCTCCTTCCCCCCTTGTCGAAGCTCAAGACCCCCTCCATAGTTCGCTCTGTAGACGTCGCGGCATCTGGGATCTATCCGACGAAATTATTGCGCATACCGTTAGTCAGCCTGCTTCGGCCAATCCTGAAGTCCTTCTCACCGTTGCAGAGCGCGTATCACGGGACAACTCCTTCCGTGATGGCGGCTTGTTAAGCCAACATTTACTTCACAGCGCAGCGCTCCATTCACACTATGATGCGAGAGTGCGAACCATGTGGCGAGAGCAATACGGGTTTCGCACTTTCTTTCGTGCAGCCTTACCAGAGCGCGACACTCCTGGGAGGATCGACACCAAGTATTTCATCGCGAAAAGCATGGCGGATGCAGGGAAGAAGCGCCGCAGAATAGTGCTAAGTGCAGGTCACCGCGAAGCTGGTCTCCGGCGCATAGCACAGGGCACCTTCACAACGCTCCCTAAGTGCGGGACTTCAGTGACTTACCGTATCCCTCAGAAGTCGATCGATACAGTCGTGCGAATCGCTGTAGAGCTCCCGGAAAACATGACCTCGCAAACCTTTTATTTGCACCTGGGGGCTCAACCCAGACGTCGAATCCATCTGGCGAAGAACGCCCTCAGCAGCAGAGCAACGATGCAACCGAGCCTAGGAGAAGCTGCTCTATCCATGACTCAAGGCGATACGTTCGGCCCTGAATTTTCTCAAACTCGCTCACCTGATGACTTGACCAATGTTGCCTATCTCGATGTTTCCGTTCCACCGTCGGTATCGTCAATACGGGCTTACACCGAAAAGGGGAGTCCTGTTTCTCTCGCTATCGCCTACAGAGCATCAATGGAATTCTCACTTTCAGAATCCAAGTATCACGAGCACGCCATGAAACTAGGCATAAAACGCACCCGTCAATTACTCATGGATACAATCCGCGGGATAGAGATCAAAAGCCCAACTATTTCCGAGCTAGAGCTCATCAACCACTGGCAGCCATTGAAACGCTTTGTTTCCTCGAAATACGCTCAATTCAGCGAGTCCGTTCGCAAAATGAAGACGGAGAGCACTAGTATACGCTACTCACCTCGTGTTGCTGAAGACATGCTTTTAGCCGAAGAATTGTATCTCTGTGAGAGAATGGCACGCTGGGCGTATCTACATGGAGATGCACAACAGCAATCTCATGCATGGAAGATGCTTGGAGAAATCAGCAACACTGACCCCACATATCAAAAGGAAACGCTGAACCTCTGCGCGGCTAGTTACATCCGGCCAACGCCTTACATGTTGCAGCGTCTCTGCCACAAGCTTCGGCACCTTGGGGAATATGATCTCGCTCTTATGCTCGCAGTCGTAATCGAGCCAAGCTCAGCTTCGCATGCTGACCAACTCGCTATCACAAAGCAACGAGATTGGCGAAAATATCAGACTCTCTTCACTTCCCAACAGAAGGAAAAGCCCTCATGGCTCTTTCCACAAGAGATAGCCCCTCTCGATAGGGAGGAATTTATCAGCAAATGGTCGGATCTCGAACTCAATGCTAAAAACATCCACCAGTGGCGCCCTATAGATCCTGCGGCTTTCACCAACTATGTCTCTGGAGTCGCTCTCGAATCCATAGAGCGTGACCGTTTCGGGCAATGGCTTCGACAGGAATCTGAAGAGCCACTAACGGCCGTGCTAAGCTTGCCTGGGGTCTACCGAATCGAGCTTCGCCCGGTCCACCCAGCTTCCAGCGAAATCCCCATCGAAGGCTGGTTAACAGCTCGCCTGGGTGAACATTTGACTCGCAAAGCAATCCTCTCAAATTTCCGCTCGAATGGCCTCCATACGGTCGGACAGGAAAAGGAGCGCGCTGGGGGGCTCGTTTTACACGAACTCGCGACCTCTAACTGGAACGAAACACTTAAAATAGAAGCATCGGTCCCTATCTACATCAGGATCTTGAGAAAGGCCTCAGAGTTCCCGCCCTGTCAAAACGCACCAATATTAACTCATTCCTCCGTGCGCGCCTTTGTGCATCAACCCCATCCTCACCCTTCTCCTATTCGATCACCGTTTAGCTATGAATTCGTCGAGACAGTGAAGAACGGCGTTGCCCAACCATGGCCAATAGGGCCTGCGAATTTAACTGATTCGAATAGAGGCGACAGCACATGGAGAACAATGGCCTCCGACCTTCCTCCCGCCACTTTTAGCGATCCTGGCAAGAAAGTTAGACTGCGTGAACAATCGCTACAAAAACTTCTCTGGGATAGCAAAAAAAGCACAGCGGTTCAGGTGGCGAACATCGCGCGCGCGCGCCGGCAAGAGCTCAGCACCAGCCCTATTGCGGAGAACATCAGACTACTGAACGCCATCGAACGCCAATCCACCTGGATCCCTCAACTCGACCCAGTTTCGCATGCAGGAGTGCGCAAAGTCGAAGTAGAAGGTTGGAACATCGAAAACCCTAAATTACTCATGCGTCAACAACTCCTCGAACCCTCCGTCGACGATCATGAGCGCTTCCTTACAGGAACTGACGGGATGGTCGCACGTTTCACCCTAGAAACACCGTCATGGGTCGTGGTAAAACTAGAAGCTGAAACACTCCCTTTCCTAGAACAGCGGCCCATTCAGGTCGAGCTAACTAGCGCGCAGAGCCTCAGCCCACAGATCATAACTCTGGATGCCGAAACTCCGAATAAGACTTTTCGCTTGGACTATCCATCAGGAAAAGGACTAGTTAGAGTTAGGACTCTCGAATCCCTGCCAAATCATTATTTACGGGTTCGATTCGAGACTAATGGCTACCCGCAGGATTTCCAACAAAAGACGACTCGAGATTACTTTCTAGCAACGAAAACAACTGCTGCGAAATGGAGGATACTTGGCCCGGCATGGATACGCGTAGATCGGACACGAATGAGCGTGACTCAGTCCGAGTATCGTTACGTGGAAGCAAATGAAACCCTCAGCGTTTCCCCAACCGACGATGAAGATGAAATTCTGGTGCGGATACACAAGTTAGTGCCCGAACCGGACAAGCCATACTCTCCTCCCGTATTCGATGCCCGCCCCGCAAACCCGGTTTCAGCGGCCTACCCCGCGCCTCAGCTCCCCCCTATTCCTGAGGTCTTGGTTCCGCTGGATGGGCTTTCCTTCGGATCGCAGGAAGATGGAACGGTAACAGTCGGCGCACGTCTTGCCAGTAGAAGCGCCAGCGAAGGCGGGAGGCTTATTGAAGACAACTTTCTTGAGGGCACGCTAGCCTATCGCCGATTGGATCCAACGACACGCCGATATCATCGATTCCGTATCTCCTCAAGACTGCGAGAAACGGGATCTGTAGTCAACGGGTATAGCTATGATTTCAGTCGCTCCCCCATTGATCAACCACACAATTTCAGCTTCGCTCTCAGCGGATTTCATCAAGATGCGTTGAGCCATCATCTTGCAAAGGGGAGAGTGAGCCTGCGTCATAGAATGACCGAAAAAAGGGCCTCTACAAACTTTTTCGAATTTTTCGCCAGGAGATTGTCAGCTAGCCCACCTGCTCTCTCTCAAACTCAAATCGATAGAGATGTATTTTCAGAATTTAAGGATTCCCATCAATTTGGCGTCAGTTTTGGCCAGAAGCTGGAGTGGGCACCCTGGGCTGATAGCCTACTCAGCGCGAAGTGGGAAGGCTCGACGAATGAGAACCTCTTAACTCTAGATCGGCTCTCTTGGGATCTATACTGGGAACAACAGATCGGGCAGATTTATGCGAAAGCCGGATACGCAGGAACTCTCTACTTCGCCGATAAAGACCGCATATCAGACGTCCTACGACAAAAGGCATACGGCGAACTCACTTATGAGCATTGGCTGAACGGTCGTAACAGACTCGAAATAGGTCTCCAGGGAAACTATAACATTGAGCTCGCCGCATCAGGATTCGCCTTATTTGCCAAATTCCACTGGGGAGAGGGAAGACGCCTCCGCGACTTCGCCCCGGGAACGATCCCCTTCTCAGCTATACGCGAAAGAAATATCCCATCACTACCAGAGAACTCTCTAGAAAGCATTCTGTTAGGGTCTGAAAAATAGTCAGTCCGAACAAGCAGACAAGGCTTCGTCGAGCAGGTCTATCCTGACTGGTTTAGTCAGAAGCACATCGAATCCAGCTGCGAGTATTTCATCCTTCTCCTCGGGTAGAGCGCTCGCCGTTAACGCGATAATTCTCGGTCCATTTTCAGGCATTAGCTTCCGTATACGGCGAGCAGCCTCCCGCCCGTCCAACACTGGCATATAGACATCCATGAGAATCGCATCAAAAGCGTCTCCGCCTCTCTGTTCAAGAAGATCAAGAGCTTGTTGCCCGTCGACTGCCTCCGTCACCTCGTGCTGAAGATTATTCAACATGATCATAGCAACCCTTCTATTGATCGGATTATCTTCCACCAATAAAACACGAAGGGATCTCTTCTTTCGTTCCTGAGCCTCTATCACGCTATCTGCTCCTCCCTCGGATCGGGTAAGCACTAGATCCAACACCTCGTCTAGCCTACTGCGAAACACTGGTTTCGCTAGATACGCCGCAAATGGAGATGCGTTTGAGGCTTTCTCTAAGGTTTCGGCACCTAGACAACTGATTAGCACCAAAGGAGTCTCTCGGAATCCGGGTAACGCTTTCATCTTTTCAGCGAACTCGAAACCATCCAACAAATCCATTCCCATATCGATCAATGCGACATCGAACGCTATATCAGATTCTCCAAGATAACGGCCCGCGGAGATCGGGTCGCCAAAGGCAACTACTTCAAAGCCAAGATCCTGACATTCATTAGTCAACCATGCTAGAATGGAGGGGTGCTTTTCGACAAGCAGTAAGCGCTTGTCAGGATATAGCCTTCTCCGTTTTGGTTGAACTTGTATATTGATCCTATAGGGAACATGAACACTGAACTCAGAACCTATGCCCAATTCACTTTTGACGCTGATTGTTCCCTTATGAGCATTAACGATTCCCTGAGTAATTGCTAACCCAAGCCCAGTCCCACCATACTGCCGCGTCGTTGATCCATCGACCTGAACGAATTTTTTGAAAATTTCGTTCAAGACTTCTTGCTCCATCCCGATTCCAGTATCTGATACTTTCACCACAAGCTTTTGAACAGCCGAACCGTTTTTTTTCTGTTCTAATCCCTTCTGACAAATATGAAGCTTAACTTCACCATCTTCAGTGAATTTCACAGCATTCCCAAGAAAATTCACCAACACTTGTCGTAGCGCTACACTATCTCCAATGACCCCATCCTGAACCTCAGGGGCAATCTCACATAAAAGCTCGATACTCTTTTCACTTGCCAGCCCCTTAACAGCATCTAACGCTGACTCAACGCAATCCTCGAGAGAGAATGGTTTCTCCTCAAGTTTCAGGCGCCCTGCTTCGATCTTCGACAGATCCAGGATGGCGTTTATAATGTCGAGAAGGTTTTCACCACTTCGCTGAATGGTATTCACAAGCTCGCTCTGCTCTGTCCGCAAAGGTGTCCGGCTCAGCAATTCCGTCACTCCCACTATTCCATTCATAGGAGTTCGGATTTCGTGACTCATATTAGCCAGAAACTGAGATTTCGCCTGATTCGCCAAATCTGCCTCTTCCTTAGCCGAGATCAAAGTCGCTATAAGGCTATTACGTTCAGTCAAATCTCGAACAAAAGTTTGAACCACAGATCGGTTCTCGAAGGCGAGAAGCGAAGAGGAAACCTCCACAGAAAACTCTGATCCATCCGCTCTCACGAGTTCGCTTTCATATCGAAAGGCTCCGTTTTCGGCGATCGCAGTTCGGGCTTTCTTAACTCGTTCGAGGTGCTCTCGGCTGTGAAGGCCATCGAATTTCAAACCACTAATCAAAGCTGGTGAAACTCCAAGCATCTTGATGAATTCATTGTTCGCATCAATGATTTCTCCCGAGATCTCGTGAATTACAATTCCATCGAGAGTGTAGTCGAATAGGGCCTGATAAGCTGCCTCCTGGTCCTGAATGCGCTGCTCCGACTCCTCCGCGAGCTTTAGACCAAGCTGATATAATTCTAGGCTCTTTTTTTCAAGTAGAGCCTCAGCTTCCTTGCGCGACTGCCGTTCACGCAGTAGTCGCTTCTTCCACCGTTCCTCGCAGACAGCAACTGCCGACTGTAAGGCATCTTCATTCATCTATTTCTTGATGTGAAAACGTGTTTTATCTCCATCCTCGATTTCTGCCCGCTCTATCTGAAAGCCACCACCAAAGTGCTCAATGCATCCTTCGATCAATCCTTCTGCAAGATCACTAAAATGGCGCTTTGAGCTGTAGATCATCACCAACTCATCGGGCTTAGGCCTGTGCGTCTCAAAAGTCGGTAGCTCTGCCTCTGGATACAGTTTCTTAACCTCGACGTGCACGTAGGTTTCGACGCCCTCCAGAAAACCAAGAGCATCGTCAGCCGATTTTACGAATAGCTCAGGATAGAGGACTGGAAACCGGGAGAACAGGTGATTCCCGTAAACTTTCTGAAGCTGTGAGGGACTCAATCCAGATTTCTCACTTAGCGCCATGACAAGACCCACAATCTCCTGATGGTCATAGGAGCCGACCGCTGTGTATTCGCCTCCCGTCGGAAGATCTGCCATCTCGATAATTTCGTCGACCATATCGAAGCCGAACTTTTGCTCGACCAACTCTAAAAATTCTGTGAATATAATCCCCTTCATTGTGTATAAGTTTGTTCGTTACGCAGTAATCATGCACATTTTAGTGGCCGAAGACAACCCTACAAATGCGAGAGTATTGGAGCAAATGCTGTCCCACCTAGGTCACAGCACGGAATGGGCTACTGACGGGGAGGCTGCTCTAG
>JAHDIL010000056.1:3780-8610 GCA_020630835.1 Verrucomicrobiota bacterium | reverse complement strand
CGAAAGGTGAGGCGCTACATGATTCTGCACTTGTCTCGTATCGAGAATTTCTAGTCGATGTTGCTCCTGAGGCTCAGTTCGAGAGCCACACGTGTGGACTGCACACCTTGCGGGTGATCTACAAGTCTTACGGTTTAGACCCCGACAGAGAGAACCTACGGTTTCGCCTTGGCCTTGACACTCCGGCTAATCCAATCGATCCAGAATCGACGGGCACACTACAACCGGATATGTTGAGAGTCCTACACCAAGATGGGTTCGCTTACGAGTTCTTGGATTTGGACGATGTAGATGGTTCAGCGACTAAGCTAGTGGACCATCTCGAGGGCGGCAACATGGCAGCAATCCTGATCTCCCGGAGAGAAAATGCGGCTATGCATTGGGTCGCCGCTAAGACGGTCGCAGACTCCGATTTAGTAATTTTGGACTCCCTACGGAAAGAGCCCTATCGCGAGTCGCCTACATTCTTCGTGCGAGATGCGGTCATTTCGTGCTTGTTACTACAACCATCCGCCTCGACTGCAGATTCCGTAGATTCCTCTCTGAGTGAGGGGGGCTTCGCGCTCCTTGATACGATCAGGCAGTATTCGGTGGTCAAACAACGACGCGCAGAACCCCAAAGATAGCTTTGGGCGATAGCCCCGAAGCTATGGGCCTCCGCCAAGGCTGCGGACCCACACCGTCGGTTGTTGAACGTGCCCAACGTCGCTTCACCAGCGCGGCGTCCCTCGCTTATGCGTTTTCGATTTGCCGTTCTACCTCAACGGTTTAGGACCCTCTGAGGCTTTGGGGCGTAGAGGTGACACCCGATTTGTGCCCCCGTGGCGCAGTTTCTCCGAAACTCGCGCCACTGAAGAGCATATTTTGCCAGCATATTTTGCCTGTCCCTGCCCGCATGCCTCTGAGGAGCATATTTTGCCTGTCCCTGCCCGCATGTGTCCCTGCCCGCATGCCTCTGAGGAGCATATTTTGCCTGTCCCTGCCCGCATGCCTGCCCGCATGTGTCCCTGCCCGCATGTCCCTGCCGCATGTGTTGCATTGCTGGCCCTGCGCGTATTGCCCACGATATGAACCTCAGAACACGCCAATCCTTTTGTTCAGACAGGTTGCCGCATTCAGAAAATCCAGCCATATAGTCTCGCCTGAAAAATTGGCTTTCCTACACCAGTCATCTCGATTAAAATCAAAAGATGGCCGTAGTTGAGCATTCTCCGATTGCTTCCTCTCCAAAGGTTTTGGGAGGCGCCCTCGTATTTTCGGGAACTAGAGTGCCGGTGCAAACGCTTCTAGACTACCTAAACGACCACCCTATCTCAGTTTTTGGAGTATTTTCCATCAGTGGTGCGTTCAGATGCCGAAGAATTTCTTCGAATCCTTAAGAGCAATGGGAAATGAGAATTGTTTTTGATGAGAACGTTCCTTGGCCGTTGCGGAAATTTTTTCCAGATCACGAAGTGACGACAGTTCAGCGAGAGGCATTGGGGGGCATGGAAAATGGTGAGCTCCTCAACCAACTCGATGGAAGTTTTGATCTCTTCATTTTGTGCGACAAGAATTTGAGATACCAGCAGAATCTCTCCAGCCGGGTTATTGCGATAGTAGAGCTCCCAACGAACCGATGGCCGTTACTAGTGAAACTACAATCTGAGCTAGTTCTCGCTGTGAACAGTGCGGCGCCTGGATCATACGCGACGGTCGAGGACATGACAGGGGGAGAACAAGATGCTGCTGGGCAATCCGCTCCTACCGACTAGTTAAATTTCATGAATATTAGACCCTTTAGCCCCCTCGACGAGCTGGCGCCGCCTGTAGCGGAAGCCAGCGCATAAACGTTCACAGAAAGAATGAATCCTCCATTTTCAGTTTCTGAGGATAGAGCCGTCAGAGATTTCAAGTATCGGGAAGTTAAAGAGAAGATACTCCCAAGTATCCCACGAATCGCATTAAATGGATTTAGCATCTGTATTGCCGTAGTCGTAGCAATAAAATCTACGATTGGGCTCGATGATAAAACAGCCTTGATTTGCATTCTGGTCCCCACGCCACCGATGTTGCTCTATATTTGGGCATATCCACTGATGATTCGATACGGGACCTCAAAGTGGACAATGAAAGAAACAAAAATACAGATGAACGATGGGTTCTACATCCCAGTCAAAGAGTTTCAGCTTTGGTCTTACTCAGTAGAGAGCTTTGAGGGGATTGAAGGCTATCAAGCACTAGTCTTGAGAGCTAAAAATGGAAGATCAAAGGGAATCGTGTTGAATGACTCGGCTTTGATAGCGAACCTAATTGAATATTTAACCTTGAAGGGTGTAAACCAGTCACAGTGATCAACTCCGTTCGCTGCGCTCACTACGTTTTAACGCTCGACGTTCTGTCTAGAAATGAAAGCTCTCACTCCAGAAGAGAAAGCGCGCAGATCCGAAGCTGCTAAGGAACTTTGTGAGCGTGTTAAGATGGCTTTTTTGCAGGTGGAACTTGGCGCTGGAATTGGATTGTTCGAGGCGCAGGCGATTGACGACTACGAGTCAACTGATGTTCGAGCTCAGCGCAGGGAGAAAGACGAAAAGCTATCGTGGGATCGTATCGAATCGAAGCATTTGAACGCCTGCTATAGTAGCTTGAATTTCTTCGACTCGCTCGGGATGAGGTTTCATCTGCCAGCCTTCATTATTGCTGAACTGCGGAGCGAATATGAACAAGAATTGACGTTCACTCTCACACATCTCAATCGCTATACTCGCGATCAGTTCGGGCTTCTTTCACCTAGCCAGCGGCAAGTAGTCCGAGAGTATTTGGAATTTTTGAGAGGCGATCCAAGTAGCGAGTTTGACTTTGAGGCTATCGACCGAGCATTGTCAGAGTATTGGAAAGACCAGCTTTGAGCCAATATGCTCCCGGACAGAACAAGGTTCGGCCTGTCGGAGCCGGCAAAGACGACATTCGACAGCCCGGTTTGACTATGCTATGAAGCTCTACTAAGAAAATGAGTCTCATCCGAACTGCTGTCTTCCTCGGAGTTGCGTTGCCCATGTTTTGTTTGGCTGACATGGGGAGTATCCCTTTCAAGCAGGGGGTCACGATTAACGAACCGAAGCAGAATGCGATCATTGCCTGGAACGGTAAGGAGCAGCTCCTCTATCTCCAAACTACTCTAGCAGCATCCGAGGACACTAAGGTTCTCGAAGTCATGCCTCTACCTAACAAGCCAACTGTAGAGGCCTGTGAAGTAGGTGTATTCAAGCGATGTGCGTTTCTCCTGCCACGCCCGACCTCACCAAAGTCCGGTGGATCCAATCCCTTTGGAGGACCCCGGGGGCTACCCGCCGCGAGGGTAACCGAGCGGAAGATGATTGGAGCTCACGATCTCCGAACTGTCGAATTGCTTGATGCAGCACGGTTTTCAGCATGGGTGGCTGAGGAGTTTCAGGAAGGTGCAGAGAAGCTGCAGGTTCCGAAGCCACTTCTCGAAGTCATCGACGCGTATGCGAAGGACGGATACCATTGGTTCCTCTTCGATGTAGTCGACGTGAAGAAGGAACGAGCGAAGAAGACGCCATTAAGGATCCGCTTTGCGACTGATTACCTTTACTACCCGATGCGCATCACTCGAACAGAGAAGGGGGCGACTACGGTTTCTCTTTCGGTGCTTACCAATGTTCTCTTCAACACGGAGGATTGCATTGGCATTCCCCGGGACGCGATCGAAGTTCCCGCTCGGCCCAAGGAGATAGCGGGCAACAAGGTGCATTTTATTGATCCTCCACTTTTTGAGTTATTGGGCCGCCCGAAGACCGCAATCCTCAGGTCGTGGAGGATTGTGGGCGAAATCGATGGTTTCGAGCAAGACTTGCTGATTCGCAATCCTGCCACCATCAAAAACAAAAGAGAACACCAATGATAGCCCTGAAGGTATGGGCCTCCGCCGAGCGAAGGGCGTATTTTGCCTATCCTTGCCCGGAAACCTGAGCTCAAGGATTTCGACTAGCCTTCCTTCCCGCGGTCGGTCGACCTTCCGCAATGGGTTTGCGCTAAAGCTCGGCACATACAAGCGGACGGTGGCAACCAGATACACGTCAGAGTTTTCGGAGGGTTCCTTGCTTCGGCGAGAGGGTTAGCGTATTCAAGAATGATCAGGCGCCATCTATCTTGCGCCAGATCCTAACTGTTCGATAGTAAAGTATGAATGAAGAATTAACGGAGGGCGACCTCTATTACATTAACCATGAGGGCCGATACATCGCCTTTAAAATCTTAAAAGTAGATTCTGACCAGCATGACGATGCCATTCACCACGTGCTTACCTATGAGCCTCAAGAGAAACCTCCAACCCTTGAGGATATTCCTAATCTTGGCATTCTCGTGCAGCACGCTCCGATCGCAGCAAACACTGGCGAGAACCATACGGTCATAGGAAATATCCCAGTTACACAGGAGGAAATGGCTGGATATAGATTCTATCTGGACACCCAATTGAACGACTCGATTTCTCAAGCAAAAGATGCCTATGTAAAAGGGATTACACTGGGTGATGCAGGGAAAAAAGAGGAAGCCATTACCGCTTATTCGGAGGCAATAGACATTCTGCCGACTTTTTTAGAAGCGTTAGACAATCGTGGCATGCTTTATTTGGAGCTAAATAAGCCTGAGGAGGCCAAAGACGACTTCTTGCGTTCTATTGAGATCGAAGATACAGATGAAAACCCATTACCGCACTTCGAGCTCATAAGCTGCTATAAACTATTGGGAGACACTGAGTTGGAGGGGCGACAACGTGAGGCCTGCAGAAAGAGATGGCCTAACAACCCACTTTTCCGAGATCGGAAA
>JAHDIL010000056.1:815-3770 GCA_020630835.1 Verrucomicrobiota bacterium | reverse complement strand
AAACCTTTCTGGAAGTTTTGGTGAAGTAAACAGTATCGCATGGGAAGCTTTGGGAAGCACAAAATGCGCATGACGGCGGTGGGCTTGGCCAGATGGTGAATGCGGCTCCGCAATCAGGTCATTTTTCTGGCTCGAGAGCGGCTCAGGAGTTTTTTGTAAAGGTTGTGATGAGATTTGTAGCTGCGACCGTGAGGTCGTGGAGTGAGGGAGAGGGAGCCTGTGTTTTGCCAGTAGGCTGCCCTTGTTCCACGCGTTTACACGCGCGGCTACGCTGGGGGGAGTGTTAGGTAAGATTTGTAGCTGCGACCGTGAGGTCGTGGAGTGAAGGAGAGGGAGCCTGTGGTTTGTCAGTAGGCTGGCCTTGTTCCACGCGTTTACACGCGCGGCTACGCTGGGGGAGCGTCAGGTAAGGTTTGTGGCTGCGACCGTGAGGTCGTGGAGTGAGGGAAATGGGAGACTGGCTGCACGGTAGTGCGTTCTCTGCCTGGGTAACTCTGCTGGATGGCAAGATCTACTCAGCTTTCTGTTTGTTTGCTTGTCTAGAGCGCCGCCTAGACGTTACGATTATTTTGATGGTCTCCGCGCGAGGCATCAATTGAATAACGCCAAGGTTATGCCAGAAATGAAGGGCCTCTCAGAACCTGCTCGAATTGGATGGGCACTGATTTGGCGCGCGACAGTTCTCGCGCCGGTTCTGTGTGCTTTCACTTTTTTCTACATTGGTTCGTGGATGGCTCGATTCTTCCTGCCGGTTCTGATTGGGATATCGCTATGGAATAACGATTGGTTGTTCGCTGCTATTTACAGCGGAGCATGGATCGCTTGTGTTTTGCTCTGGCGTTGGGGGCGCTATCGTGAGCTATGGGAAGACCCGCCATCGGTCTTGTGATTTGGGCCTGTTACCTGAAACTAAGGGGCCCGACAAGATGGCGATCGTGAGCCGCGAGTTGAACGACTTCTCGTAATCGACTCTTGGCGTTCTAGTCAAGGGCACGGATTGGGCTACTAGGCCTCGCTTGTTGAGTGAAAGATGAAATCTCTGGAATGGGGCTTGTCCCTCCGCGAGGGCATTGAAGAGAGGCAATTGCAACGCTGCCGACTTCTCCAAAGTGCCCAATCCGAGTGAATGCTCTTTGAAGCACATGAATCAACTAACTCGGACTAGCGGAAGTGGTGAAAAGGCCATCACCCCATCTCGCTTGGTTTGCGAGGAGGTGCATTGGTGCAGAACGTGGGAGTAAAGATCAGGGCAGCGTGTGGACAACGACAACCCGCTCCTAGGAAGGGTTGGGACTTTGTCCCTAGGATTACCCAAGCTGGTTGCGAAAACTTGGCCCTTAAAAGATCGGGATGCTGCTGATCAAGCCGCTGGAGGGCGCAAATCGCCTGAACAACTGGCAATGGCCTTTACTCGGTAAGCGAGGCTTGGGAAGGTCGATCAAATATATTTGGACGCATCTAACATCAGTGGTTACGCTGCCAGATTAGAACTTTACCCTCTACTAAATTATGAAAGCAATGCTCATCAATAACTACGGCGAAGATGCTGTCTTCGAAGCTGCCGACATCGCGGCTCCTGAGCCACAAGATGGCCACGTTTTAGTCAAGGTTGCTGCGTCCAGTGTTAACACGGTGGATATGATGATCCGGAAAATGGGGAAGGAGTTACCGTTGTCACCTGACACTCCTGCTATTTTGGGCATGGACTTCGCCGGGGTAGTTGAAGCTGTGGGCAATGGCGTTACGCAGTATGCCGTCGGGGACGAGGTCTATGGTTGCGCGGGTGGGTTAGCCGATATCCCAGGTGCTTTAGCTGACTACATGGTAGCCGATGCTGACTTGATAGCGCGGAAACCGAAAAACCTAACAATGGCTGAAGCTGCAGCATTGCCTCTGGTTGCTATTACTGCCTACGAGGGCTTGACTCGTGCGGGTTGTGGATCCGGCCACAAGGTGCTCGTGCACGGTGGTTCTGGCGGTGTTGGTCACGTTGCCATCCAGCTGGCGAAACATTTCGGGGCAGATGTTTACTCCACTGGTGGGGGAGATAAGCAAATCAGCCTGATTGAAAAATTAGGGGCCACTGGGATAAATTACCGGACAGAAACAGTCGAGGACTATGTGGCAGAACATACAGATGGTAAGGGCTTTGATGTTGTATTTGATTCGGTCGGCGGGGCGAATATGACAAATTCTTTTGAGGCAGCAGCGCTGAATGCGCATGTGGCGACAACCGTTTCACTGTGTGAGTTAGATTTGACCACGGCTCACTTCAAGGGGCTCTCTCTGCATGTGGTATTTATGCTTATCCCGATGCTGCACGGGCACAAACGGAGTGAGCACGGTAGAATTTTGCAGGAGTTGGCGGCGATTGCTGAGTCGGGTGCTCTCACGCCTGTGCTGGATGAAAAATCTTACTCTTTTGCCGAAGTCAAGCAAGCGCATGACCGTCTTGAGAGCCGCCAAGCGATGGGGAAAGTTGTCGTCCGCAACACTTGGGGAGACGAACAGAATAAAAGCTGAATCTCCAAACCGGCTGGAGACCTCTCTGGGGTGACTTTCGAAGCTCTCGAATGAACGCCTGTTGGAAATCCTTGCTGGTGCGCCTCGTTGTCCCAGTCTGTTGGCGGTTTCGGTTAGCCGGGGCCCATTTTTAGGAGACCTTGAAACACGGAGGGGGCGATGAATGCCGTCCTGATATTGGCTGGCAAGGCTTTAGCGTAGCCCTGGCTGCATCCGTGACGAGGGTCATATCGCGAGGGAATCGAGGCCATAGTCTCGAAGCGCGAGGGGGGGCAACATACTATACTGGGTATGTGCCCTGCGCAGTAATTGTCGCCTCATCATTGGGTGCTTCGTGTTTCAACTGCCTCTCTACCTCTCGTTTAAGGGTTTGGTTCTCCAAAGTGCCATAGACGCTTCATTACCGCGAAAAAAAGGGTTCGCTAGACATGA
>JAHDIL010000056.1:0-805 GCA_020630835.1 Verrucomicrobiota bacterium | reverse complement strand
AGCTTTTTGGCGTCTTACCCCGCCTAATCGCGTTTTTTTTCCCGTTGTCCGGGTTTTTTAGGAGGGTAGGATTTTTATATGAAGGCAGAAAATCAAACTAAGGTTCTGCGGGCGTTCTTAGTGGCATGCCTGTTCCTGTCGACCTCTCTCAGTTCTGAAGAGCCTCAATCGGTTGACCCAAAGCATTTGATCGTTACTGAATCGCTGGAGGTCACTCTTTGGGCAAGGACTCCCTTGTTTCACAACCCGACCAATATGGATATGGATGCCTATGGTCGCATGTGGATCGCCGAAGGCGTGAACTATCGGCGGCATTCGAATCGTCGTCCCGAGGGAGATCGGATCATGGTTGTTTACGATTCTGATCATGACGGTAGGGCGGATAAGAGTCATTGTTTTGTCCAAGAGCCTGGGCTAAAAGCACCTTTGGGTGTTTCGGTATTCGGTAACCGAGTGGTGGTCGCCCAGCCCCCAGAACTAATCGTTTATACCGATGTTGACGGCGATCTTAAGTTCGATCCTAGTGTCGATAAAAGGGATGTGCTTTTAACGGGGTTTAATGGCCGCAACCATGATCATTCGCTGCATGCGGTGACGGCAGGCCCTGATGGGAAATGGTATATAAATCAGGGCAACTGTGGGGCTCAAGTGACGGATCGATCTGGAAAGACCTTTTACTTTGGATCGTCCTATACGGGGGGCTACAAGGAAAAGGACTGGCCCTTTAATCCCGCCCAAATCGCTGGCAAACGAAGCGACGATGGCTTTGTCTGGATCGCCAGTTTTATTGGAAAGGTGAACCCGG
>JAHDIL010000055.1 GCA_020630835.1 Verrucomicrobiota bacterium | reverse complement strand
AAAGCAGAACCCGGCGCTCATCCTGGCGCACAAACATGGAAAAAGGGTCCTACCTACGCCTTCTGACTACCGTATCGGGGCATCGCAGAACCACTACTTCAGCCATTTCCTCAATTGCCTCTACGACTGCCGCTATTGCTTCCTCCAAGGCATGTATCAGTCGGCTAACTACGTATTCTTCGTCAATAGCGAGGACTTCCAGAGCGAAATCGATGAGCTGCGGGCGAAGATCCGAACTGAATCCCCCTCTGAGCAGCTCTGCCTTTTCACCGGCTACGACTGCGACTCGCTTGGTATGGAGGGCATCACCCACTTTGCTGAGGAGTTTTTACCCTTCATGGCAGAACGACCAGATACCTGGTTCGAGCTGCGCACTAAGAGCATCAACACAAAGCTCCTGGAGACCCGGGAAGCCTTACCCAATGTGATCCCCGCCTTCACGCTGACACCTGACGAGATCGCGCGCGAGACTGAGCACGGTGCCCCAGCCTTAGAGCGGCGCCTGGCGAAAGCCAGAGCTCTCGGCGCAGCCGGTTGGCCACTCGGGCTGCGGCTGGATCCGCTCATCCCCTGGCCAAAATTTTCACAAATTTATGAAAATTTTATTCAGCAGTTAGAGCAGGAGTTGAACCCCGAGTGGATCCACTCGATCACCATTGGTCCCATGCGCTTCCCCAAAGCCATGTATGATAAGATCCGCAAGCTTTACCCGTATGACCGACTCTTCGCTCTATGTGAGCTGGAGAAAATCGGCACGCAGATGACTTATCCGCGTGCTGTCGAGGCTGAGTTGCTCCAACTGGTGAAAGAACCCCTCATTCGCTGGGTCGGTAAGGAAGCGGTCTTTTTGCAAACGGATCCCAGCAACGGATAGCTGCGAGACGTGTTTTCATTCGCTTCTGGATACGGGCGATTCATCAGCACAAGGCACCTAGGCCGTATGGTTGAAGCGAGCCCACTTGAGACTGCGCAATCACTGGCCAGCTCTGCGTTACGTTCTCTTTACAAAACGCCTCTCGAGGTGTATAGAACTTATGGTAAATATACAAGTAAAGGTCGAAATCATCTCTCTAATCGTCCTTACCCAGACTTCTTTTCTTGCTTCAGACTAATCAAACAGTGATTTTCACAACCTTACGATGCACAGGATACTTATTACTAATCGTAGCTCCGAAAGCCGAAACATCGATAGAGAATACAAGGAGAACCTTGTGATAGAGGCTCTTTCAGGCGACGAAGTCAGCGTCTTTGATAAAGGAGGGAACCTCATTGAAGTCGAAACAAGGGTCGACGGTGCAGACCTCATTCTCATCAATGATGACAAAGAGGTCCGATTAGAAAATTTTTTGCTAAACGGAGCCTCTCTCCCGCCAGTCATTGTCTCTCCGAACCAAGACGGGGTGTTTGAAGACACATGGTCCGCTGACTTTCAGAGGCTTGGCTCCATCGAGGCCGGTCTAAGTGGTGATGATGAATTTACTCTGATGCGCTTATCTCAGGTGGGATATCGCGGCTTCGATGAATCAGGAGCGGCGGATGCTTTGCCGTCGGCGACTTCCTCTGCCCTGAATAATTCTACCCGAAATAATAATTCTACCCTAGATAATAATCCGTCACTACCTGACATTACAAATGACGTGCAGCCTAATGGCTCAGAGCCGATCATCGAGGATCCCAATCCCAACCTCGCTCCAGATGAGATGGTCACATTCGAAAACGCTGGAGTGTTTAGAAACGTCATAACAAACGATCGAGATGCCGACTCACCTTTGTTGACAATAACACAAATCAACGGATCGAACGTGGGTGCTAATGAGCCCGTATCCTTGGCGAATGGCGCGATCATTCGCGTTCTTGCTGACGGAAGCGTCTTCTTTGACCCGAATGGAAAGTATGACCTCTTAAATGATGGGGAGTCAGCCACAGCAACGTTCACCTATACCGCGGAAGATAGCAGCGGCAACAGTGACACTGAAACAGTTACTGTCACGATCAATGGGATATCAAATCCTGCTCAACCCGCTGGAACTTATCAAGTGTCCTTTGGACAACTCCGGGAGCTCATCGTTGATCCGGATACGGAGGAGGTTCTTTTCTCGAATATTGGAGATCCCCTAGGAGATAACTATAATTCCATCGCCTACAATCCGGCTGATGGATTGATCTATGCTGTAGGTGGTGGTTCCGACCCGACAGCTTCAGGTATTGCGCAATTCGACCTTCTCACTATCAACCCTTTTACTGGCGAACTCGTAGAACATCTGGGGGCTCTGACTAATGATCTCGGAGAGCGTATTGGTTTTGTCACGGGAGTCATCGACCCAAGTAGCAATATCTGGTGGGTCGGTGGGCCAGAAGATTCCAACGGAAACAACCTATACGCTATTGATCTAGATACCATTACGATCATTGACCAAAGGGCCTCAGGCACAAGTGGAACCGACCTTGGGCTCGCTGCAGATGGTGCGATCTGGTCAGTAGCCGGTAACAAATCTTTCCGATTCGATCCCGGCACAGGTATAACCTCCGAGTTCTTTCATAATGCTTTGGATTCTGGAGGAACCCCTACAACCATCGCGGCAGGCAGTGTATTTTCGGATGTTAATGGAAATATCCAACTCACCGATAACCTAGGTCGAGGCCTCTATTCGTTGGACACAACGACCGGGCAGCTTACGCGTATCGCCGATGCCCCACCAAGTAGTTCCAACGATGGAACTGGAACCACTGAGCTCTTGCCCTCCTCACAACCATTCTTGTTTTTAGATCGAGACGGCAGCAGCGGCAGCAGCGACCCCAACGATGCAATTGTATTTTATAGCGGCAGTGCTCCCACCTCAATCAGCGACACGGATGTTGCCATTGCTGACATTGATGGTGATCTCTTGAAATCAGCCACAGCATTCCTTACGAATCCTGAATTTGGCGACACTCTCGGTTTTGGCGCTCTGCCAGCAGGGATCACGGGCACACTTTCGCCAAACGGGGCCATCGTCACACTGACCGGGGTTGCCTCACAAGACGACTATGAAGCCGCTATCGCTGCCATTACCTTTGAAAATACCGCCAGCGGCGTTATCAACATCACACCGCGCGTCATCGAAACACGCATCACTGATATCGACGACAACGAGAGCTCGGCGGCTCGCTCGACCGTTCTTATTAGCGACAACACCTCTAACATTCCTGGCCTTCCACCGGGTGTCCCGCCCGTCGTGTTCGACCTAGACGGAGACGGTGTAGAGTTTGTTTCTATCGAAAACGGTATCCAGATCGATGTAGATGGTGACGGGATGAAAGAGCAAACTGCCTGGGCAGCTCAGGATGACGCCGTCCTCATCTTTGATGAAAATGGCAACGGCGCCGTAGATGGTCGTGCTGAGTTTGCTTTCGCTGATTATAGCCCCGAGGCAGGTGCTACCGACCTTGAGGGACTCGCTGCAGGTTTCGACTCTAATCAAGACCGACGGCTCTCCGCTGATGATGCACAATGGGACAAATTTTTCCTTTGGCAGGATGCAAACGGTGATGGCATCAGCCAAACCGACGAGATGATCTCCCTGAGCGGGTTTGGGATCTCTACCATCGAGCTAGAGAGCAACGGTGAGGCCTATCAAACAGCTGACGGCGATGTCCATGTTTTCGGAGAGGCCTCAGCCTTTCTCACTGACGGCAGCTCTCTGTCAATAGCCGATGCGAGCTTCCAATTTTCCGAGATTCTTCAAGATGCCGATGATGACATCATGCCATCAGACTCATGCAGTGATGACCTCTGTCTAGACGATATATCTCCGGGAGCTTCTGCACATGCAGTCAATACGCCCATAGAGACTGCGGACTTAGCACCTATTATGACACCGCTTGTCGATGACTTCGCAGAGGCTTCGTAACCCCCTTCCAGATGTCTAAACATTAGGGATTTTAAACGTGTTCTCATCGCGAACTCGCATCGTTTTATTCGGTAGGGCAAGATCCACAAGCTCCCCTTGTTACCCTATCGAGTATCACCATCACAGACAGACATGCGTTTTGCGATCTTTCAGCCAAGGTCCACTTCGGGCGCTTTAGCTCTCGCATTTCCTCTACCTTGAGCCCTCTGCTCTAGCATTTCTGGACTTATCGGGGTAGCAGGACCTGGAAACTTCCAGGTAAAGTCTCTCTCTATCATTCTGCCCAGGATCATGCTCCCGTATTCACTCTCTTAGTCATTGGTTTCACGGAGCTTGCGCATCAGCTGCCCCTCGGCGCACTTATCAGACTTCTCGAACCATGCTCTCGCCTTGAGGTTAGAGACCGTAAAGCCAAAACTTGAAGACCCTGAAAGGCCGCTATAGCCTGTTGGGCGAATGCCCCCTCATGCTGCTTTTCCGACTACCTTCGAGACATTCCCTGCCGTCATTTTTTAGCAGCCCAGGCCGGGTTGTTTTGACTATGTGTCTGAGCGGTATGATCGCATTGATGGCGACAGGATGTGGATCCGCTGATGAATCATCAACGCAGACTCTTTCTAAAAAAGGTGAACTCTCTTCATTCTTGAGCATTCCTGATAACCTGCCTCTCGGCCGCGCGATTATTTCTATTGCGGCAGCAACGTTGATTTCGGAAGACCTCGCTTGCCTCTCCGCTGGCATTCTATCAAGCAAGGGTTCTATCCCCTATTGGGCGGCCCTTTTTGGGGGATTCCTTGGCATATATCTAGGAGATGTAGGACTGTATGTGATCGGCCGAATCGGCGGCATTGGGTTGCTGCGTCGTCGCCCCATTCGCTGGCTAGTAAAGGAGCGCATGGTGGTGCAGGCGGAGGAGCTATTTCGCGAACATGGAGCCAAGCTAATTTTCTCATCACGGTTGCTTCCGGGTTCCCGGTTACCCATCTATGCCGCTGCAGGAGTGCTCTCGTATCCTATCGGGCGTTTCTGCCTGTTTATGGGGCTTGCTGGTGGCTTGTCAGCGCTCGTGCTAGTCACACTCGCTCACCTGCTGGGTAATGACCTTATCATCTGGCTACAGCAGCGAGAGCGATTCGCTATTCCAGCCGCCGCTCTAGCGACCCTCCTACTATGGATGGGGACAAAGACGTTTGAGATCCTGTCGAGCAGGCGAAACCGGTTGAGCTTTTTGGCGAAGTGGAGGCGCAGGGTGCCATGGTTACTGCGCAAAAAACGTTGATACCGAAGAGAGAATCTTTTCTACATGAGCGCTACTAGGAGCGGCATAGCAGAGAAACTACCTACTCAGGAACGCTTTTGATAAAACCAGAGGAGGGCTGCGCAAATTATGCCCGTCCTTCTCAGGCTAACAAGCTTTCAGCCTGTGCGTCACACCCCCGCCAGCTCCGCCTCCTCATACCGCGCCAAATAGGCTGAGGCGATATCCTCTAGCTCAGCCACACTCTCCACCTTCGTGCAGGCAGTGCGGATCTGCTTCCCGGCAGGCAAGCCTTTGGAATAGGCCATCATTCTGGAGCGAAACGCCTGCATGGCTAGTTTTTCAGTAGGAAACTTCCCCCACTCTATCAGCATCTTTGCATGGCGCAGGATGAAGTCCCAGCGCTCTTCGCGCGAGATCTTCGGCAGGTGCTTGCCAGTCGCCAAGTAATGCTTTGCTTCTTGAAACACCCAAGGATACTGCATAGCGGCGCGACCGATCATCACGCCAGAGACTGAACTCTCTTTTTGATGTCGCTCGACATCCACTCCACAAGCGATGTCCCCGTTCCCGATCACCGGCACACTAACGCTTTCGGCACACTCATTGATCACATCCCAATCGGCCTCACCCGAATACCCCTGTGAGCGAGTGCGCCCATGGATAGCGATGGCCTGCATGCCCACATCCTCAAGGATACGACAAACGTTCGGCGCGTTGATCGTATCTTGATCCCAGCCAGTGCGGATTTTCGCCGTCACCGGCACCTGATCACCCACACCCTCGGCGATGCTTTTCGCTACGTCCTCCAATAGAGGGCAATCCTTCAGAAGGGATGACCCCCCATTACGAGCGACCACTTTTTTCACAGGGCAACCGAAGTTAATGTCGATGAAGTCAGGCTGTTTCCAGTCGATAATTTTTCGCGCAGCCTCCGCCATGCGCGGCCCATCTGCTCCGAACAACTGCACTCCAACCGGGCGCTGCCCCTCATCAAACTCGGTGTAAATCCGTGTTCGATCATCTGCCTGAATAATGCCCTCAGCAGAGACGAACTCTGTCACCATAACATCTGCACCCAGCTCTTTGCAGAGCCGACGAAATACCAAATCCGTCACCCCCGCCATAGGAGCGAGATAAAGCGGAAAAGCATTATTTTGAAACCAGGGAAGCGACATGCGATAGGACTTAGCAGGGCTTAAGATGCATGGAGAACAATGGGCTTTCAAGTATCTACATACGTGAAGAAGACAGCCTGGGCACTAAAGCGCACCCGCAAGCATGCGCTAAAATCGACACTTGCGCTCACCGCTTACCTATGGAGCATCTATACCCATATGAAATTTATCACCATTTATTGTTCAGCCATAACTCTCTCAGCACTCGTTATGATCTCCTGTGATCAAAACACGACCACGTCTGCGGAGGCTCCCGAAAAGCCGACTAAGCATATGGAGGTGCCAGATGTGACCACCCTAGACGCCGCAAAGTCGATCTTTAAAGAGCGCACCGACGAGATCATCGGCAAACAGAAGCTCGATACTCAAGAACTTCACGAGATCCACATGAGCACCTACCATTTGGAGAAAGCCGTGGCCTACTTCGCCGAGAACGCCGAGGGTGACCAGAAAAAAGCCGCCGAGGACCTTGCTGTTGTTGTCGAGGAGATCCATCTCAAATCTGAAGGCTTCAAACCGGCTGAAACAAAGGCTGAAATCGCAAAACTCTCCGAATTGACGAAAGCCTTCGCGGCCTCCTTCTAAAGCTGGCGCGCTGTTGCGCTTTCAAACCCGAAGTTTTCGCCCCTCTTCTTCGCCCATCTCATAAGAACGGTTGTGAGATGGCGAGGGTTCTACTTTTCTTCCAAGGCGGCCAGCACGCGCTCAATACCCGCCTTTTCCTCATTGGTAAGAAATTCGTCTACCGGCGTCTCCCCTGCAGCCGCCTGCTCCAGAAAGCTTTCTAGCGTGTCTCTGACCGGAGGATGCTCGCGAGCCCCGTTAAGCAGGGTTTCGAAGGCAAGATCAGGCAGCACCTGGTAGTAGGGCGTAAACCCTTCAGGAACCTCAAGTCCGTCCAGCTGTTTTGGGGCCGCATTCAGCCGAAAGCACAAAACAACACGCCGCAGCGCAGTTTCCGACTCGGTTGCGTAGTAAAAGCCCCAGAGCATCGGCAGGGTGAGCACGGAGTCGATCGGCATCTCAAGGATTTTCTGCACCTCCGTCTTTTGCTGACGATATCGGTCCCCAAATAGCCTGAGCATCAGCGCATCAGCCTCAGAGGTCCGGGAGTAGAGTAGCGCGCTGTGGATCACCTTAAGATGACGCGGCGGCATCCCCCGCAACCAGGCATCATACCATAGCCCGATAGACTGACGCTCCTGTCGAAACAGCTGAGCTAGAAAAGCAACGACCGTCGCCCGAGCTTGGTCATCCTCCAGCACCCCGTCGCGACTTAGCGCGATAATAAAGTCCGATACGCGACCTGACTGCTTGTGCTGAGGGTAGCGTGAAAGAAACTGAGCCTGATCGTCGGCCTTAGTAAAATCAAACACACGGCCGACCGTTTCTTTAGCCTGGTCAGTCTCGGCGGCTGGAACAGCTAGAGAGATGAGCAAATAAAATAAGGTAAGAGGCCAAAAGAAGAGTTTCATGACGAACAGGTCGGTTTATAGCGCTTTGGAAGTCATAAAAACAGGTTTTTCCCGCCAAAAGCACCGATTATCACTTGAATTTTCTGATTTCTGAATAAACTCCGCGTCCCTATGGCGAAGAAAAGTTGGATTGCAAGAAACAAGCGCAAAGCTCGCACCGTTGCGAAATATGCTCCGTTGCGCAGGAAGTTGAAAGAAGAAAAGGATTATGTAGGCCTCACTATGCTGCCTCGTGATGCTTCTCCTACGCGCGTTGTAAACCGCTGTGAGATCACCGGTCGTCGTCATGGTTACCTTCGTCGTTTCAAGATGTCACGTATCTGCTTCCGTGAGCTGGCTTCGCACGGGATGATTCCCGGCGTCACTAAGTCTAGCTGGTAGCATCGATTACCCCTCCTTTCTTTTTGAACGAGAAAAGCGACCTGAGCGTCGCTTTTTTTGTGTCCAGAATTCTAGTCGATTTCCTGCGGTCTTGCCCCTACGATAGTCCCAATGCCGGTTTACGAATACATCACCACCGACCCTGATAAAGGCTGCCTGCGCTGCCGCAATGGGTTCGAACTGCATCGCCCACTCTCTCGTCCGGCATTGACCCATTGCCCCCTGTGCAAAAACCCGGTAAAGAAGCTCATTTCCAAAGGCGTAAGCTCACCCCAGATCCTAAAGCCAATGTCGGTAAGTGATGCGAAAAAAGCGGGCTTTACTGTGCTCGAAAAACGGGATGTCGGGACTTACGAAAAATTGTAGTGCTCTCCGAAACAACGCTAGCTCACGTTTCCCCCATGTGCCCTCGAATGCACAAAAGGTCTTTGTCAGCAT
>JAHDIL010000054.1 GCA_020630835.1 Verrucomicrobiota bacterium | reverse complement strand
GACCACTGTAACCGCTTACTGGAAGACGCAACTGAGCGTATCACCATCATACGCGAGCGACGTAACCCTGAGCGAGGTGCGTCTGACAAGGCTGCGCCAATGCTCGACAAGCCCGAAGATTCGGACGACTTTACTGAAAATGGAGAATTATTCTAACTTCCCTGATATTGCGACCGAGGATCTGCCTAAGGTCGACAATGGTGAATCTCTTAAGAGCTTGCCAATCGAGGATCTACCTAAGCTCGCAGAGCGCATCCGGCGCACCCTTATTGGTTCCCTTGCCAAAACAGGGGGACATCTAGGCCCGAATCTCGGAGTCGTCGAGCTCTCCATTGCCCTGCACCGTGTTTTCTCCACGCCCAAGGATAAATTTGTTTTTGATGTTAGCCACCAAGGCTATGTCCACAAGATGCTGACCGGCCGCTGGGACGAAATCCACACCATCCGGCAGTATGAGGGTCTCAACGGCTTCCTGCTACGCACCGAGAGTGAGCACGATTGTTATGGTGCCGGCCATGCGGGAACTGCCGTATCAGCTGCCCTTGGTATGGCGGCCGCCCGTGACCTCGCAGGCACCGACGAACACGTTGTCGCGGTAGCGGGAGATGCCGCCTTTACCTGCGGCCCTACCTTTGAGGCTCTCAATAATATCGCCAGCACCACCAAGAAATTCATCCTCGTCCTCAACGACAATGAATGGTCTATCGATCGAAATGTGGGTGCGATCGCCAAATACTTCCATGCGCTGCAGACCAGTTCCACATACTCTCATCTTCATGAAAAAGCCGCTGATTTCATCGAGAAACTAGTGGGAAAGGGCGCCCGAACTATTGCGCAAAAAGTCGAAACGGGTGCGAAGAATCTGCTTTTCCCCAACTCGCTCTTCGAGAAATTCGGCATGCACTACTACGGGCCTATCGACGGCCACGACACGGAGCTTCTCGTGAAGACCTTCGATTTCCTTAAGGAACAGGACGAGCCTGTGGTTCTTCACATCATTACAGAAAAGGGGCGAGGCTATGAGCCCGCGAAAGCTAACCCGATGAAGTTTCATGGACTTGGCCCCTATAAGACTGAAACTGGGGAGACGCCCTCAACCGATCTCCCTACCTTTTCACAAATCTACGGAACAGAGCTAGGCAAGATTGCGCTCCAAGACGAGAAGATCACCGCGATTACGGCAGCTATGCCCAATGGCACAGGTCTAGTAGAATTTCAAAAACAGGTCCCCGATCGCTACTACGACGTCGGTATAGCCGAGGAACATGCCGCGCTATTTGCCTGTGGAATGGCTGAGAAAGGGCTTCGCCCCTTCCTCACGATCTATTCAACCTTCTTCCAACGCGCTTACGACATGGCGGTGCACGATATTGGCATCCAGCGCCTGCCAGTCCGCCTCTGTATGGACCGTGCTGGCTTGAGCGGTGACGATGGCCCAACTCACCACGGTCTTTTTGATATCGGCTACATGCGCCACATCCCCAACTGGGTGCTTATGCAGGCGAAGGATGAAGAGGAGTTTACCGACATGCTCTACACCATGTCTACCTTTGACGAAGGCCCTATCGCTATTCGCTACCCTCGAGGTGCCGGCACAGGTGCTACTCCTAAAGCCCAACCAGAGGCCATCGAAATCGGAAAATTTGAGGTTGTTGAGGATGGCGATGACGCGGCCATCATTGGTTTAGGGAATATGTTTGAAATGGGAGAGGCTGTTGCCGAGCAGCTCCGTGAACAGGGACTCTCTATAGCCCTGATCAATCCACGCTTTATCAAGCCTCTTGATGCAGCCTGTCTCGAAACATACGCCAAGCAGTGCAAGGTTATTCTCACGCTCGAAGACCACGTTTTGCACAACGGTTTCGGCGCGGCGGTTATCGAGCACCTGCACGAGGCCGGGTTGAACGTGCCCGTGCAGCGTATAGGCTGGCCAGACGAGTTTATCGAACACGGTAAGCCTGACATACTCAGGGCAAAGCATGGCATCACGGTCGAGGCAGGTGTGAAGAAAGTTCTCTCCACTCTTGAAGTCGGAAACCCCGAGCCTGCTCTGCTGTAGTGACGAAATTGCCACTACTTGCCGAGTGAACCAGCATAAAGACGGCGGCATGGCTGTAAAAACCAGCGAGCCAAGGTCTGCTTATGAAAACCGCGTTTTTAATCTCTCTGGCACTGGGACCAATCGTTAGCATTGCCATCTGCCAGATCGAGACCACTATGTATCGGTGGTCTCTACTAATCTGGCTGATCGTCTGGTTACATCTGAGCCTTTTACTTTTTGCCTTAACTGAGCGCGCAAAACGGACCCGGACCGCTCTCCGTATATATTTGGGACTACTTTTCTTAGCCATAACCTTCTTCGGTGTATTTCGCTACGAGGGTTCCCAGTCCGGCAGCTCGATGCCGAAATACGCCTGGCGTTGGTCCAAGAGCTCTGATAAGCCTCTCAGCAATCGCACGACTAGCGAGCAGACCCGATCAGTTCCGGTTTCCTCCGTTGAGGGGGCGCAAGAAGTGAAAAATTTCCTCGGTCCTAAACGAGACGGGACCTTCCCACAAAAAACCTTTCATCCGGATTGGACAGAATACCCGCCCGAGGAGCTCTGGCGCATCCCAATAGGCCTAGGCTGGTCTTCCTTTGTCACGAGCGCCGATGGGCTGGCCATCACCCAAGAGCAAGTGGGTGATGCCGAATGCGTAACCGCTCTCTCACTGACCGACGGATCCGTGATATGGACGCACCGAAACCCCAATACCCGCCTCCTGCTCAAACGCAAAGAAAATGCCGGTTCACGGATGGGGGGAGATGGCCCTAGAGCCACTCCAACTATCCACGATGGAAAAGTTTACACCATCGGCTCAACCGGCAAAATAGATTGCCTAACTCTTGGGACAGGCAGTTCTGTTTGGGCGAAAGAACTGGGGAGCGACCTAAAAAACGAGATCCCCCGGTGGGGAATTTCAGCAGCCCCTCTGATTGTCGCTGACCATGACTATGTTCTCATCGCAGGTCAGGAACACGAAGGTCCCTGCTTCTTCGCACTCGAACTGGAATCCGGCGCCCTCAAATGGAGTATCAGCGCTTCAGGAGCCAGCTACAGTTCACCGGTTCGACGCGTTGTCTCAGACACTGATCAGCTCATCCTCATCTGTGCCACAGAGGTGATCGGGGCAGACCCAGCGAGTGGTAAGATCCTCTGGAGCCACCCCTGGAAAGGGCGATTCCCCAAAGTAGGCCAGGTTCAGCAAATAGACGAAACGGATATCCTTGTTACCGCTAGCTATGGCATGCAGAGCCTGAGGCTTTCGATCAACAAGTCGACGGCCGGAGCCTTCACCGTTAGCGAGGTATGGCAGTCTAATCGCATGAAGACAAAATTTAGCACCGCTCAAATTTGGAACGGTTTGGCGGTGGGCTTAGACGAAGGGCGACTTGCCGCCATCGACATCGAAACGGGGAGTAAATCGTGGAAAAAAGAGAAATTCGGCTTCGGCCAGCACCTTCTTATCGAGGACAGTCTTCTGGTGCAGACCGAAAAAGGTGACCTCGTCATCGGCAGCCTTTCACCCACCGGCTTTACCGAAACCGGCCGTATTGACACCGCTCTGTCCTCGATGACCTGGAATGCTCCTGCGCTGGCAGGACGCATTCTACTCGTCAGAAATGATCAAGAGGCTATCGCCTATCGTCTGCCCGCAAGCCAATAGTAACATCTTTTCCCCTAACGCACCGCGAACGAGTCGAACGATATTTTAGCATGGCTCCCACTCTTAAGATCGCCATTTGAATTATCGAGAATCAATTTTATACGAACTGTCTCACTAGAGGGATCAATCACAGGTGACACAAAAGTCACCTCTCCGTCAGCCATGATCGGCTTTGAAGGATCATCAGGTGAAGATATCGAAATAGGCAACTTACTCCCGATCTCTACTCGTCCCAACTTTCGCGCAGGGACATGAACCGTAAGCTCCAACTGATCGATCTGTGCGATGCGCACCAAGCTTTCTTCCCCACCCTGTCGCGGATTGCTGGCGCTCTCAGCGACATCTCTATTTATCTCCAGCACAACACCTGAAATAGGGCTTGTTAAGATGCGGCGATCGATCTGAGCCTGAATCTCCTCCTGCCTAAGCTCTGCCACTCGTTTTTCCTCTTCAGCTATCTGGAGCCGTGCTTTAGCTGCAGTAAGATCAGCCTTGGCCCGCGCCACTTCTGATGTGTGCGCGGTGCCACTTGAGCGAAGCCGGGAGAGTTTGGTGTAGCGCTCGCTAGAAACGGAAAGCTCCGCAGTGGCCATTTCGATAGAGGCCTCGCTCTCAGCCTGGACCTTGGCAATAGAAAGCTGTGACTCAAGCACACGATTGTCCAGCGAGACGAGCGCATCGCCTGCGCTGACCATGACACCCTCCTCCACATGGATGGTCTGGATACGACCGGCATCAAGAAACTCGAGCTCAATACTGCGAACCGGCTCAAGATAGCCAAGCACTTCGCCTGAAACTTGAGCGCTAAGGTTTTGCGCCGGCAGGACTACCCCTAAGCAAATTACCGCTCCTGCTAAGAGAAGCCCTCTCACTCTGTGTTCCATCTTTCTTTTCATGATTACCTTTCCTAGCGCGCCAGGGTCGCCTTTGTGTCTTCCATCCATTCGTCGCGCTCCGCCATACGGAGCCGGCCTTCATAGCGCTCCCGTTCGACAGCAGCTTGAACTTTATCAAATAGCTGACTATGGCGCGAGGACAATTCCCCATTCGCCTTAGCTCGAGACTGTTTAAGCTTTTTAGCCACCTCAGGCGAGTATGTTTTGAGTAGGTAATCATCGGCCGAAACAAAAGACTGGGCTGAGCCAGGCTGCCCTTGCCGGGCACCGCGCCCAATTAACTGACGATCGATTCGAGACGACTCATTCCTTTCGACGGCGATCACATGCAGCCCACCCAGGTCCTTAGCTTCATCCGAAAGACCAATGTGAGTCCCGCGGCCAGCCATATTCGTTGCGATCAAAACGCTACCGACTTCACCCGCACGGCTCAGGATATCCTCCTCTTCCTGATCCTGCTTTGCGGTAAGAACCTGATGCGGTATGGCCTTAGTCTCAATAACCTCTGAGATTGCTTCACTATCTTTGATGGTGCGAGTCCCGACGAGAACAGGTTGCCCTAAGCCATTTAATCTCGCGATTTCCTCACCTATGGCCTCATACATGGACTCATGGTCAAGAAAAACCCTTTCCGGCTTTGTTATTCGCTGACTAGGCTTGTTGAACGGGATGGGGGTAACAGGCACTTGAAAAAAATGCCAAAATTCGCCAGCGCTTTCTGATCCTGTCCCAGTCAGACCGCAGATCCGATCATAGAGAGCATAAAAACGCTGCCTCGTCATACTCGCCGAGGATTCACCCTCAGCACGAATCTCCACACCCTCCTCGGTCTCCACTGCCTGGTGCTGTCCCTCTCTCCAGCTGCGATCAGGGAATGGGCGTCCGGTAAACTCGTCTACGATGACTACGGCATCGTCGTCCACGACATATTGCTCATCTCGCTTAAACAGGTAAATCGCTTTCAGCGCGTTGAGAACATAAGTCTCCCAAGGGCGCCGCAGCATTCGCCACGGGACCGCTTTTCGGTCTCTGAACAATTCTCGCTTGCCCGCAGGACTCAGTTTAATAGACCGCTTGTTGTAATCGATGGAAAAATGTTCCTCTTCCACCAAATCATGAGCCAACCTTTTCGCGGCCAGGTAGGCTTGTTCAAAACCCTCAAGATCCTTCGATGCCTCGCTGATAAGCAACGGAGAGCCTGCCTCGTCAATCAGCACACTGTCGACCTCATCAATAATAGCATAGGCTAACGATCGCTGCGCAACATCAGGGCCTGGACGTTCTAGACCTAGAATGGCAAAACGCAGGGTCTCCCCTGGGCCACCATCAGGATGCTTCATGATGGCAAGTTGATCACGCATATAGTCGAAACCATATTCGTAGCCGACGCCATAAGTGATGTCACAGTCGTAAGCGGCCTTCTTAGCTCCTTCTGCTTCCACACCTCCCCCCTCAGGCAAGTAGCCAATGCTAATGTTCAGGAAATCAAAAATAGGCTTGGAGAACTCATAGTCTCGCTCCGCCAGGTAGCTATTAACCGTCACAACATGGACTCCCTTGCCAGCTAGAGAAAAAACATAGGCTGGAAGACTCACCGCTAAGGTCTTCCCCTCTCCGGTTGCCATTTCCGCAATCCCCCCTTTTACTAGTCCAAGCCCCCCAAGTATCTGCACATCATAGTGAAAGAGTCCCGTCGTTCTTCGAGAGACCTCTCTCAAGATCGCAAAGGCGGTGATGACTACATCATCCAGAGACTCTCCCTTCAATCTCACACGTTCGATCAGGACATCCGACGCGTCGCGCAATTCTTCATCGGACAACGCCTCCATCTGCGCTCCCAACTTGTTGATACGAGAAAGTTTCTCTTTGTCCGATAGCCCCCCCTGCTTACGGCTCAGCTTTTTCGCAGTCTGAACGAACTTCCCTTTTAAAAACGCGCCTCGATCATATTGAGACGCCAAGGTGACTTTTCGATTCGACTGCGCCATTATCCTTTCAACCGATAGGTTAACTTATTTTCCGACGAAGACCCGGCACAAAGCTAGGCTTTCTCACAAAAAAAGGAGGAACAAGTAACCCTGTTCCTCCTTTTGAAAAAGTGCGCCTCGTTGCGCAACTATAGGTTAGCGCTTGCGAGCACCTGAGCGCTTACGGATCGAAATCTCCCGCTTCAAGCTTTCCTTATTACGAAATTTGAAGAAACCAGATGCAGGTTGTTCGACTTTCAAAGGCTCACCAGCTACTGGCATCGCGCGAGTCACCTGATCATCATCACCCTCAACCACGCCTATGTTCGCCAGAGTAAGAGGAGCGCTTACATTCTCGCCACCGTTGTTGAGCAAACCAACATCAGCAGCATTTCCCGAACTAGCGTAGCCAGTGGTATAAAACTCGCCACCTGATGAGTTGCTTGAGTAGTCGGCAGGAACATAACCCTTAGGGGAATAGCTCTTGGAACCCTTCTGAGGTTCGTGGCCACGAGAAAGCTGCAGACGCTCAACGTCTTCGTGTGGGTGAGTTGGATCTGTGTCACGGACACGATCGATGTGGATGTGCTCAGTGCGAAGGAGGGTTCCACGAGCGCGCTCCAGTGATGTGAATGAAGAGTTGTAAGCAACTACAGAGTCGAGGAAGGAATTTTCGGATTCCTGACGACGCTCAATAGCATCCAAGATGATTTGCAGCTGCTCAGCAGTCGTGCGTCCGCCCTCGGACTCGGTATCGACAGCAAGACGCTCATTCAGACGGCGTAGCTCCTCACGGTTAGCCCCGAGAGCTTGCTGACGGCCCTGCATGTCGCGATAAGCAGTGACTAACTCGCGATAGGAAACAACAGACTCAAGGAGAACAGTATCGATAGTGACCTTAAGCTGATTCGCCTGCTGGCGAAGCTCCATCTCACGGCGCAGAAGCTGAGCTCTCTCCGTGTCATTGTCCCAAGGCTGCTCGAACTGAAAGCCCACATTGTAGCCAGTATCACCCCACTGGTCGCGAAAAGCTGAACGATAGTTACTGTTGCCTTTGATGTCGCCAAGCATCACCTCAGCAACGAGATTTAGGGTAGGCCACTTCTCATTCTTCTGCATGTCGCGACGGACCATTGCAGTCCGAAGCTGGTCAAAAGCCTGCTGGATCTCAGGACGATTCCGGAGAGCATCAATGGCCACCTTGCGAACATCATCACGATAAAGAGCATAAACAGGCGCACTCACAGGGATCATTTCCTTGTTCGAGCCGATGTCCTGGTCAGGATCATTAACCAAAATGCGCAGACGCTCTTCGCTATTACGAACAGCCATCTCAGCGCGAATAAGTGACGAATCAGCTGTCGCCAACGATGAACGTGCCCGCAGAAGCTCACTTTCCAAAGCGTCAAGGTCGCTACGCTCTTCCAGCTTGCTGACAATCGCGCGAATTTCTTTCGTGAGGTCTTTGGTCAGCAGATAGTTGGCGCGCGAGTAGTAGAGAGCCCAATAGGCACGGTTTACCTCAACCAGGTGAGACTGAAGTTGACGAACAAACTCGGATGAAGCCATGCGTGCATCATATTTTGCGATTTTGATCCTGGAGTGGTTGTAATGATAACCGCGGCCCTGCATCAATGGCTGAGCAAAGGACAGCACAAATTCGGAAGAACCCTGCCGAGCTGGGTTCAGGAAATTCGAATTATTGTTCTTCGTCGCAAAGCGATTGGAAGCAGTAATCTCACCACCGGTGAAAATTTTCTTACGGATACCACCCTCGAGATAATTTTCATTCTCGATAAAACGACCGGTTCCAGTGCTAGTAGTCAGGCGTGAACCAGAAGGCTCGTTCGTGCGGACAATTCCTCCATCAAGGAAAAGCGTCGTATCGAACTCCCCATCAGCTTCTTGGATTCCTGTCTCACGGATGAGAGGGAGATCGCGAAATACCTTAATCTGGTTGGAATGCTCGATCGTCTGAGTGTAAATGCTGCTGATCGACTGAGGGCTGGTAGACTGAGATCCCCAAATGCTCTGCTGAACTCGCTTACCCCAAACCGTCAGCTCGTCTCCAGCGACTCCACCGCCTTT
>JAHDIL010000053.1:1592-8766 GCA_020630835.1 Verrucomicrobiota bacterium | reverse complement strand
GGTGTAGAGCGATCTTCGGAAACGATCAGGTCCTTTAGACGCGGTCCACTTTGTTGCCCCGTAGGCTAGGTCGGTAACACTCTGCGGCTGCGGAGGAAAAACGCTCGGACCGCCGAGTTCGTCCGTGAGCACTCCTGCAGCTTGTAGCATAGCATCCCGGATCATCTCGCCATTGAGACGGTGCCGCGAACCACGAGTCAGCCAGATATTTTTCGGATCTTTCTCCTTGGTTTGCTCGGTCCATCCAGAGGAGCGCTTATAAGCCTCTGTCGACACTATGCGCTTATGCAACTTCTTAAAAGACTGCCCGTCTTCGATAAATTTGATAGCGAGGTAGTCAAGTAGTTCAGGGTGCGAGGGGAGCTCTGACTGATAACCAAAATCAGCAGAGGTAAAAACTATCCCTCGACCGAAAAACGATCTCCAGGCGCGGTTTGCTGCCACCCTAGCAAAGAGAGGATTCCGCTCGCTGACTAACCATTTGGCAAAGTTTAGCCTATTAGCCTCCTCTCCCTCGGCAAATGTCCCAAACACCTCTGGAATCGCGGGCAATACTTGGTGGCGAGCATTGCGATATTCGCCGCGATGGCGGTGCAATGTAGGGCGCGGATTATCCGTAGAGCGCTCCTGCATAACCATGGTAGTTGGATATTGAGGAACAGCGTCCCGCAAACTCTGGATAGCCGCATTGTCATCCTTCAGCGACTTGTCAGCTTGCACATAAGCAAGCCGTAGCTCGCGCTCATCAGCCTCCGACGGATAAGGAAGCGCCTTCAACGCCTGACTCCCCCCCGGTTCGTTGGTAAAAGAAACACGAAATTTACCAAGGGCTGAAGAAAAATGACGCTCAAAGAGTAGCTGCATGTCGAATTCATCTCCCAAGACCGTCCCAGCTTCCAGATTGAGCACCAGCTCTTGCTTAGAGAGAGAGGCTCCAACTGACCATCCAGATGAGCCGATATTATCGAGCACGTTCCCGGCATCGGCAGTCCCCCTACCCAATGAGATCTTCCCCAAACTAACACTAGGCTCAACGAAATTTATCACCGCACCGCTAGACGTTGCATCTACTTCACTGAGGAAAAAGTCGCCTTTTCGTCCCTCATACGTGGTGAGCCCAGCAGCCTCGGCTGGCAACCGCAGATCAGGAATCACCTCGAGCCGGAGCGCTGTAATCTCGCTAGGTGGATAGGGCAGAGTTGTTAGATCGAAACGGAGATCGTAAACCTCGCGCTTTGTTGTGTCGCCAGAAACAAATATGCTACGGTCCTCTTCTTGGCGTAACATCGGCGTCGTCGCTTTGAGTTCTGTCGCTATAGGGGCATGCCACTCGCTTACTTGAGCCCTAAGATCTTCCAGCCACTTTGCGTAAGAATTTTCGTCGATCTGGCTCAGTGCTTTTTCTTCGGCTTCAATGACACGAGCGAGGGCATGTTTGCGTTTTTCCGTGATCTCAGGCACCGGAACGCGGATCTCCGGCTCATCCGCGTTATCGAGAAGAGCCATCATGGCGAAGTAATCTTTATGGGTAAAGGGATCAAACTTGTGGGTATGACACTGGGCACACCCTGTAGTCAGCCCCATCCATACCGAGCCCGTGGTCGCCACGCGATCGACCATGGCATGGTAACGAAACTCAAGTGGGTCAATCCCCCCCTCCTCATTTATCATCGTATTACGGTGAAACCCGGTAGCGACCCTCTGAGAGATCGTCGCGTTCGGCAGCATATCGCCGGCCAGCTGCTCGATCGAAAACTGGTCGTAGGGCATATCATCATTTAGTGCCCTGATGACCCAATCGCGATAGGGCCAAATCGAACGTGGACGGTCTTTTTCATATCCGTTCGTGTCTGCGTAACGCGCGAGATCGAGCCACTCTCGTGCCCACTTTTCGCCGTAGGCAGGCGAATCAAGAAACCGATCTATGAGCTCAGCCCACGCCTTGTCAAAATCCAAATCAGCAGCACTAACAAAAGCGTCCACTTCATCTAGAGTCGGAGGTAGGCCCCGCAAGTCGAAGGATAGACGGCGGATCAATGTATAAAAATCGGCCCGGCCATTTGGAGTTAGCCCCTTCTCGACCTGTTTCTCATGAATCATCAGATCGATTGGATTTTTTTCGCTTCCCTCAGCCGCAGTGGTAGGCGGGATAAACGCCCAATGCTCTTCATACTTAGCCCCCTGATTAATCCAAGTGCGAATCAACTCAATTTCAGCCGCAGTGAACGATTTCTTATTAGCCTCAGGGGGCGGCATAAGATCATCCTCATCGCTTGTGATCATGCGCAGAAAGGCCTCACTCGTCTCCGCATTTCCAGGGGTGATCGCCTGATAACCGCCCAGGTCCTTTGTCACCGCCTCCAGAGAGTGCATACCGAGGTCAGCCTCTTGCTTCTCTTCATCGAAACCATGACAAGCAAAACAGCGATCACTGAGTAAAGGTCTGATCTGTGTAGAATAATCAATTTCAGCCTCCCCTCCGAACGATTGATAGGCAAAAACAGCGACGACAACAGACAGTGAGATAAAACAAATATCGAGACCTTTCATCGAGAATAGCTTCCGACGAATTGTCGTTGCATGCTTGGACGAGGGTTATAATATTTGGTAAAATTCCGTCAAAATACAGAATCGCGCCATCCTTTTCCCATCCCCGCGCGCCCCCTTAACTAACCTTTTATGGATGAATCCTTCTCTCAGAAACTGAGTTCGCCTCTCGAAATCACCAAACTTTTTGACCTGCTGCCTGAAGCCTACTGCTTCTCGAAAGATAAAAACGGAAAATTCACGTTTGCGAACTGCGCCCTTCTGGAAGCCATCGGCCTCCGTAAACCTTCCGAACTTTTAGGAAAAACCGACTATGATTTTTTCGACAGCGCACTTGCCGAAGAATACATAAACGAGGACAGGCTCGTGATGAAGACCCGGGAGCCCCTTCTCGACCGGGTATGGCTTGTGCCCAACAAGGATGGGACGCTACACTGGTATGTGTCTAGTAAGATGCCTCTTTTCGATAAAGCCGGCGCAGTGATTGGTATCGCCGGGGTGATGCGCGATTTTGAGCGTGCTGGTCAAGCGGTTGGCCCATACCGCGCAATTTCGCCAGTGCTCGCCTATATACAAGCCAACTACGATAAGCGCATTTCTACCGATGAAATGGCCGCTCAAGTCAAGACATCGACGAGCACCCTAGAGCGACGGTTCCGCAAACTCTTTCAAATGAGCCCGTCGAACTACCTACAAAGAGTCCGACTCCATGCGGCGCGACGCCTGCTCACCGAGACAGAGGAGGAACTCAGCGTCATCGCTATCGAATGCGGATTCTACGATCAGAGTCACTTTACGAAAGTGTTCAGAGGAATGTATAGCCAAACACCTAGGGCCTTCCGCAAAGATTGGAAAGAGACCGTCTCTCGACATGCACCGGGCGGCGTGGGTAAAAAAAATCCGACAAGCTCGTAAGCTTGTCGGATCACACTCGCCCTCCACGATACACTCGGTGAAGGGATAAGCCTCTTATGATTGATTAATAAGGACCGTAGTAAGGGCGCTGGTTACGCTTGTTTTGGCCCATAACACCACCCGCAACGCCGCCAATAGCACCACCAATTAACGCACCTTCCGCACGGTCTCCGTCACCAGCTGCCAGAGCGCCAATAGCAGCACCCGCAGCGGCACCGGTAAGGGCGCTGTTTTGCTGAGGCGTCGTGCCGTTGCAGCTTACAAGGAAAAAGGAGGCCGCAGCCACACAACTAAGAGCAATTTTTGTTTTCATAGCAATTATAGTAAGATGTTTCTCGAATAGTTAATCAAGCTTAAATTTCTCGCAAAATCGTTAGCTGATACAATATACTAGACGCCCCCCTTTCTCAAAACAGTCACCATTTCCGCGTTTTTTTATTTTTTTCCTCAAGAGGAAAGGTATATCGATCGTCTATTATGAGGGCTAGATTCGAGAAATCCGGTGAAGCCTCAGCTCGTTCCCTAGTGATGAAAATCTCCCTTTTTTATTTTTTCTCAATACTCCTAGCTCCCTTGCTACTGTTCTCGATTGGGTGCCGGTCCATTGACCCTCAAACGGGAGCCGTCCAGCGGGCCAATCTCTATTCGCCAGAAAAAGAGATAGCCCTCGGCTTGACCGAGTTTCGCAAGATCAAGAGCCAGAAGCGTGTGTCCAGCAATGCGACCTATACAGAGCAGCTTAAGCGAGTCGGTGATCGTCTAGCTAAGGTCATGCCGCTACCCGGCGCGGAGTGGGAGTTCGTCGTATTTGAGGATTCCAGTCCGAATGCCTTTGCCCTACCGGGCGGCAAGGTCGGGATTCACACCGGTCTATTCTCTATTACCAAAAATGACGCAGGACTAGCGGCTGTCGTCGGTCACGAAGTCGCCCATGTCGTAGCGCGCCACTCTGGGCAACGCCTGACTAATGCAACCCTTTCAACCGCGGCTGTCCTTGGGGCCAATGTAGCGCTGCGTGGCAGTGACTTGAATAACAATGCAGCGACCGCAGCCGTAGCGGGAGCCGCATTTCTCAATCAACAGCGTTTCAGCCGCGTGCAAGAGCTGGAGGCAGACAGACTTGGCATGCTTTACATGGCACGAGCCGGTTATGATCCACGAGAGGCCGTTCGCCTGTGGCAGCGGTTCGCTCAGTGGCGCCAACTAAACCAAAGCGGCCCGAGAGCGCCAGGAATGCTAAGCACCCACCCCGTCGACGAACGACGCATGGCAGATCTCCAGGCAGCTCTACCGGAGGCCATGGCTCTATATAATCAGAGTCAGTAGCATCATGGCTACAGATGAAAAAAAACAAAAACGCCGAGAGCTATTCACGAGACTAAAGTCCCTGAGCTCTGCAGAGAAAGCAACCAAGTCGGCCTCTATTTGCACGGCCCTAGCCAACCATGAGTTAGTCCAGCAAGCAGAGCTGATCTGCAGCTTTGTGGCTTTGTCGTCGGAACCAGATCTCTCTCTCCTTTGGAAACAATTTCCGGAAAAAAAATGGGCTTTTGCCAGTTTTTCAGATTCGGAAACACTCTGCTTCCGCGTTGTAGCGCACAAAAATGATTTAATTGAGGGGGATTTCGGCATTCACACACCTGCTCCATCCTGTCCGCAGGTGCCCTCAAAACAAATCGATCTCGTGCTGACACCTGGAGTCGGGTTCGATCCAGCGACTGGGCACCGACTCGGTAGAGGGAAAGGGCACTATGACCGTTTCTTCGCTGGTTTGGCGCCGGGAATCGCCAAGCTCGGCATTTGCTTCGCCACTCAACTGACGAAAGTCATAACGGAACCTCACGACATCCCCATGTGCTCCCTGGTAACGGAAGACGGAGTCGCAAAGATAGCACAAGGTCCACCCGGCGCATGAAGGTAGACTTTCTTATTATCGGACAAGGGCTTGCCGGCTCCCTGTTCGCTCTGCACGCGATCGAGCGTGGGAAGCGTGTGCTCGTTGTAGACCGAGACGAAGCAGAGACTAGCTCAAAAGTGGCCGCAGGGTTGGTCACTCCTATCGCTGGCGGCCGATTTCATCTACCTACGTCGTTACCCGAGCGACTAGCCTACGCGTCTCTATGGTATGAACGCCATGAGGAGGCTCTAAAAGCCTCGTTTTATCACCCCACCCCTATTGCTCGCCTTTTTCAGCATGAAGACGAGGCCCAGCGCTGGCACAACAAACTGCACGACCCTAAAGAGGCCGCCAAGCTTGAGGGCTTCTGGAAACCTCTCCCCAGTTCCTACAATGAGAGCTCACAAATCGTTCGGAAGCATGGAGGCTTTCTCATGCAGAGAGGTGGGTGGATGGATATCCCGACTTTCCTCAATGCTACGCAGCGCTTCCTCCTCAGAAGCCTTTCCTATGCCATTTCTGAATTCGACAGCAACGAACTAGAACTAACAAGCCTCGGTGCTCGATGGCAAAACGTCGAAACCACCCAAGTCGTATTCGCGCAAGGGTGGCAAGGCAATGACAGCCCATTCTTCGACTGGTTACCCATGAATGCAGCGAAGGGCGAAATCCTCGAGCTGTCGGCACCCTGCCTTAAGCCTGATGATACCATCATCAACTCAGGGGGGTGGGCCATCCCTACAAGAAATGGACGCTGGCGCGTGGGATCTACCTACGACCATAACTTCGAACACACCTCGACTACCGAAACTGGCCGACTCGCAGTTTTGCAAAAGTTTCACTCGATGGTGGATACTGACTTCGCAACAGTTAGCCATCGAGCCGGCATCAGGCCTATTATCAAGCGTAGCAACCCGTTCATTGGTCGACATCCTAAGCACCCCCAGCTAGCCTTGTTAAACGGGTTTGGATCTAAAGGCGTGATCAACGGTCCTTGGTTCGCCAAATTGCTTCTCAGCCATCTACTCGACGGCGAGAGTATTCCTCGCGACAACGATTTATCTATCCTTCTCTAATCGATGGTAGCGGCAGATCTCTTGCAACTCCTGGAGCATCTGGGGGTTACATGATCCAGAACCCATTAGCCCTTAGATGAAATTCGTTCCTTCATTCTTTCTCATCGTTTTTTTACCGCTCGCTCCATTCATTTTCGGAGAAGAATATACGCAAGAGCAGGTCATATTTTTTGAGACTCATATTCGGCCAGCTCTTTCAGAGCACTGTTACCGCTGCCATTCAAAGGACGGCGACTCCATCAAAGGAGGCCTCGTCCTCGACACAAGAATCTCGACCCGATCAGGAGGAGATATTGGACCCGCAGTAGTTCCCTTTCGTCCAGAGGACAGCTTACTGTTAGAAGCTATCTCCTACGAAGATCCTGACATGGAGATGCCACCCAAGTATCAACTGGATGCCGAAACTGTAGCCCTATTTCGGGAGTGGATTGAGATGGGAGCGCCCGATCCGAGGGAAACTCTGACTGACCCCTCGGTTCCTGACGGCTACACCAATACTATTGACTACGAAGCCGGTCGCCAACATTGGTCATTTCAGCCCATAAAGCTCCCAACCATTCCTGCCTCAGAGTCTGAAAACGCTGTCGACGCATTCATTGAGCAGTCCTTGCAAGAAAAGGGGCTGCTAGCAGCCCCCCCAGCGGATTCCTTCACCATTTTTCGACGACTGAGCTACGATTTAACAGGCCTCCCCCCCAGTCCACAGGATATCCTATCATTCAGGGAGGCGTTTGATGCC
>JAHDIL010000053.1:0-1582 GCA_020630835.1 Verrucomicrobiota bacterium | reverse complement strand
TCAGGAAGCGATAGAAAAAGCGACCCTAAAAATGATGACTTCGCCTAGCTTTGGCGAGAAATGGGGGCGCCACTGGCTAGACGTCGCCCGCTACGGAGAGTCCACAGGACGTGACCATAACGTCACCTACCCGCATGCTTGGCGTTATCGCGATTATGTCATTGACAGTTTTAATTCTAACAAGCCTTTCGACAGATTTCTCACAGAGCAGCTAGCCGGTGACCTTCTTGATTTTGAAACAGCCAAAGAGCGTGATGCCGCCCATGTCGCCACCACCTTTCTCGCCATGGGACCAAAAGCAGTCAACGAAGGCAGTGGCCGCCAATTCCGGTTCGATGTCGTGGACGAACAGATCGATGTAACATCCCAAGCTTTCCTAGCATCGACCGTATCCTGCGCCCGCTGCCATGATCACAAATTTGATCCAGTCTCCATGAGCGACTACTACGCCATGGCCGGTATTTTCCTGAGTAGCGAAACCCTCTACGGCACAGCTCGTTCCTCGCAAAACCGACGCCCTACCGATCTAGTTTCCCTAGAAGAGGCGGCCGGCGGTGCGCGCGACCTTTCCGTAGCTGAATTACTCGAGATCGAGATGATGCGCGACGAACTGATCCAGCGTCAGGCTGAGGTGCGCGAAGAAATAGGCCAACTAGGCCGTGGCAGTGAAGAGGCGCTGCGTCTCCGCCCCGTCGCACTGACACTGCGTAACCGCATCGGCGTGCTCGAGACTCGACTCGAAAGCTACAATGCTGAAGGTGGAGCCAAAGCGATGAGCATGGGCATGCGAGAGGCTACAGAAGTCTTTGACACCCCAATCCTCATCCGTGGCGAGGAAGAACACCCAACGGACGAAAGCGTGCCACGCGGGTTCCTTGAGGTAATCTCCCTGAGTCGCACACCTGCTATCCCGGGAGAATCGAGCGGTCGTCTAGAACTCGCTCAATGGATGACGTCACCCGATCATCCTTTGACAAGCCGAGTTATCACGAATCGTGTCTGGGCCTGGATTTTCGGTAGCGGCCTCGCAAACCAAGTCGACAACTTCGGCATTTCTGGAGAGGCGCCTACTCATCCAGAACTACTGGACTTCCTATCCGCCTATCTCATGCACAAAAATTGGTCTCTAAAGTCTCTTATCTACACCATCGTAACCTCAAAAACTTATCGTCAGGACTCCTCCTATAACGAAGCAAATTTCCTCATCGACCCGGAGAATGACTACCACTGGAGGGCCAATCCTAGCCGCCTCCAAGCAGAAGATTTTCGAGATAGTATTATGAGCCTGTCAGGCGAACTCAATCTCGAGCGCCCAGCTACCTCTGTCGTGCAGGAAGCCGGCGATGGCATACTCGGTCGAAATCTGATCCGCGCCGATGAAGTCAATGCTGAGAACCCTTACCGATCCGTATACCTACCTGTCCTGAGAGGCTTTTTGCCAGACTCACTCGCCCTCTTTGATTTTCCTGATCCGTCCCTCATCGCAGGTCAGCGGGAGGTGACAACTGTTCCCTCACAGGCGCTCTACATGATGAACTCCACCTTCCTTCAAGACCATGCAGCCGACTTCGCTAAGCGTATG
>JAHDIL010000052.1 GCA_020630835.1 Verrucomicrobiota bacterium | reverse complement strand
CCTTCAGTTCATTCTCGATCTTATGAAACTGCTGTCGCTTGTGCTCTTTCTCCGCCTGAAGCACCCGGTGGGAGTTTACTACGTCTGCCACTGTCTGAGTCTCGATTGGGGTAAACTGCACAACAAGAGTCCCAATCACGATGGCTGCCAGAGATGCCGGCACAGCTTTTGTTAGCTTAGGAAGAAATTGGATGATCAGCATTGTTGCGATCACAATAGCCAAAAGTATCCAGAGCTGAGGACTAGTCCAAGACATCCAATCGCTCGCCACGATAAAATCACCGCCGCCGCCGTGACCTGTTTCTTCGCTCCAGGCGACGCGGTGATTTGTTTTGAATTGGCCGAACTGCGCCAAGCCGATAACGATCGCCAACCCGTTTACGAAACCCAACATAACAGGGTGGGGTAAAATACGAATGAAACGCCCTAGCTTGAGTAGCCCCACAATCACTTGCCAAATCCCAGCGAGGATCACAGCAACAAAGAGATAGGCTACCCCATAATCAGCCACCAAGACGGTCATGACGACAGCCATAGCCCCCGTAGCCCCGGAGATCATGCCTGGTCGGCCACCGAAAGCTGCCGTAATGAAGCCCATAAAGAAGGCGGCATAAAGCCCCACGAAAGGATCAACTCCAGCGACAAAAGCAAACGCTACCGCCTCAGGAACGAGAGCGAGTGCCACGGTAAGGCCGGACAAGACATCATTCTTGATCTGTTGTCCTTTGGAGATGCTTTTCGAGTCTTCGTTCATAGTGGAAGTATTGGAAGAGGGGCTGCGCATCGAGAACGCGCGCCAGCAGATCCACACCGGCGGCCCTTACACCCTGCGATGATCCTTTGCAAAAGCTTTATCCACATGCAGGCCTGCACGATCGGTGCTACAGGACTCCTAGATGATCACTTTTCTCGAAGGAAAACTGGAGGCAGACTGGCCAGGGCGGCTTGTGCTAAACGTCGACGGGGTAGGCTATGAGGTCTTCGTTCCGCTGGCTGGAGATGGTGCCTTCGGCCAGCAGGGAGAGACGACTCGGGTCCTCACCCATTTCCACGTCCGCGAGCAGGAGCAGACGCTCTATGGTTTCGCAAATGAGGACTCGCGAGAGCTCTTCCGCCTTCTGCTGACCCGCGTCTCAGGTGTAGGTCCCAAAGTAGCGCTATCCATTCTCAGCGGTATGGCCATCGACGATTTCAAACAAGCGGTTGTAAGCGGGGATGCCACAACTCTAGCGAAGATTAAAGGTCTAGGGAAGAAAACAGCCGAGCGAATCATTCTCGAACTTGGCGATAAGGTGGGCGTCAAAGAAGCTTGGCAGGCTCAGAGCGGAGCCGCTAGCCTCTCGCCAGATCAAGCTGCCCAAAACGATGCCCTGCTGGCCCTCCTTTCCCTTGGCTTCAAGCAGAATGAAGCGCAGAAGGCAGTAAAAGCGGCTGCCACCCAAGGAACGGCAGCCGACGAAATCCTGCGAGCTGCTTTGCGCATGCTTCAGTCATAACGACGCCGAGCCACTTGTATGTATACACCGGATGATATCAATGCCTCGCGATTTGCTGAGCAGTCCCGCAAGCTTCTCGAAGATCTACCAGCCGAAGGATTATTTGCTGAGAAAAGCTGGCGTGTCAGCCCTCTCCCCTTTCCACTCAGCTCAAAAGAAGTCGCCGAAATTGAGCGCATGGGAAAACTCCTGCATACCTTTCAGCGAGTTTCAGACGAGATCTACCGGAGCAGCAAACAAGGGCGCATAGCTCCATGGGTCAGTGAAGTTCTCGACACAGGGAAACCAAGCTCGCTCACTGATCTGAGCACACTCGGTGATCAGGCAGCCCTTCTCCCTCAGGTGATTCGCCCGGATCTTATTCTTACCGAGAACGGGTTTTCTCTCACCGAGCTAGACTCAGTCCCCGGAGGAATTGGCCTCACGGGATGGCTAGCAAAGCACTACAGTGCTCTGCACGGGGATACACAGGAGATCGTCGGTGGAGCAAGCGGAATGCTGAGCGGTTTTTCATCCATCTTTCCCGATTCAGAGGGTGTAGATGTGCTCGTTTCTGAGGAGGCTTCTGATTACCGCCCAGAAATGTTATGGCTCACAAATGCGCTAAACACAGAGGGGCGCGATTTCCAAACCCTGTCAGCCGAAGCCTATCAACCCTCGGCGCGGTCGATATATCGTTTCTTCGAACTTTTCGACCTCTCAAATATTGAGGGCATTGAAACGACTTTATCCAAAGCTCGCGAAGGCAGTTTACACATGAGCAGCCCAATTAAGCCTTGGCTAGAAGAGAAAGCTTGGGCGGCGCTATTGTGGAGCCCTGCCTTGCGCTCGACATGGGAGAAAAGACTAAGAAGTTCAGCTCTCCGTGATCTCTTTACCCTTTTCCCTCAGAGCTGGATCGTCGATCCGGTCGAACTACCTCACCAAGGCGTCTTTCCCGATTTAAATATCAACCGGCTCGAACAACTGGCAACGTTTACTAAAGCAGAGCGCCATCTAGTCTTGAAGCTAAGCGGCTTCAACGAGAAGGCCTGGGGGAGTCGCAGCGTTACAATCGGGCATGACTCCTCTTCTGCGGAATGGGCTCAGTCCGTGACTTCCGCTCTCGATGCCTTTAATCAATCCCCCTTTATTCTCCAGCGGTTTCATGGTGGAAAAGTAGTCCGGCACCCCTACTGGAATCCAGAAACGGAAGATATCGAATGGATGGATGCACGCGCGCGCCTATGCCCCTACTTTTTCATCCCAGCAGGCAGCAAGGAAGTAAAACTGGGCGGGATCCTTGCCACCCTGTGCCCCTCGGATAAGAAAATCATTCACGGCATGTGCTCTTCTCATCCCCTGAGCGAAGGTTGATTTTTAAATTTCCCAGCAATTAACACATCTTTCTACTAAAGTTTTTTAAACAATAATTGCTTTCAATTTTGACTGTGTCATTTTTGTTAAGCAGGCTGAGCTCCGTTTCTGCCCCCCGCTGAACCCACCCATCTGTCTCGTGAAGAAGATTAAGTTTGACTGCCAACACTGTGGCGTCACCCTCAGGGTGGCTCCTAATCTCGGCGGCATGTCTTCACCGTGCCCTAAGTGCGGGCAAACTATCACCGCCCCCACCATAGAACAGGCGAAAGCAGCCTTGCGTGAAAAGCGAGAAGAGCTTCAAGCGGCGCCAAAAGGAAAAACTATAACGAGCTCGAAATCGGTCGAAGCGACATCTGAGCATAAGGCATCGCCCGCCGCAGCGAGACCCATTCATTCTCCTTCAGCAGCACCATCCCCATTACCGCAGGAGGCGGAAATCAAAACTGAGGCAGCGCCCGAGCCTCTACCGATCGAAATACCGGCACCTAGTGCCGCGGCGCCCCCTCAGCCTACCAACCTTGCTGGAGATGCGGTCGACAGCGCGACGCCTTCGCTCGCAGCGACGCCATTGTCACCATCGTCTCTACCAGAAGAAGAAGGAATAGCTGCGCCCGCGATAGAATCGCCATCGACCGAAAGTCCTGCACCAAGCCCGGAAGCCCCAATCTCAACACCAGCCACCCCTTCGGCAGCGATTTCCGGCGAAACCACTAGAAACACAGGGAACAGAGCCAGCATCCCTAAACGGACAACTCCTCTCGCCCACTCTCAAAGTAGAGACAGTCGCTGTTGAAGAACCTACTCCCCTAACCGAAGCACCACCAGACACTACCGAGCATTCAGGTCCTGAAAACAATTTACCATCTACACCAGAGCCCACTGCGCCAGAGTTACCGATAGTGGAAGCCGAAGCAGACGCAGCGCCCATCTCGCCGCCTGCGCCCTCAGGGAGCGGCAACTCAATAAAACCGGCATCAGCTAAACTAGCAGTTCCTCGGCCAATGACTCCTATCACCGAGCCTATCCAGGTGCAGAGTCACGCGGAAAGCGGACTGGTGACGGCCGACCCTGAGCCAATTAGCGAGCTGCACTTGCCTCAAGCAAGCCCGTCCGCAGCGGCGTCGAACCTCCCACGCCTAGACGTCAGCCTTGCCAACCACGCTTCAAATAAACCCGTATCCCTTCCGAAGGCAGATCAGACGAGCGCAGCGAAAATCACCAAGCGTGTGACATTGCCAGCGCTAGGAACTCGTGACCGAGGCGAACGCTGGGACGCTGACAGCCTTCTGTCAGAGCCCACCGCTCTTCCCGAGGCGCATGATCACGCCTCCGCCCCCAGCCGAGAGACATCACCCATTGAGCTAACTCATACCGAGAACATCGGCCCATCTGTCAAAGCCCCGCCGGTCTCGTCCTCAACTCCCGGGAAGGTTTCGCTGAGTAGCCCAGTGGCAGAAGCGAGCCCATCCCTCAAGCCAGCTGCGACACAAACTGAAGAAGCGACTCCTTTTCAGCAACAAAGTATCGAGCAGGCGGAAAATTTGGGGGCCGGAGAGATGGACTTCATCTTCGGACCAACTCAGCGATCAACGAAGGGGGAAAAACTCGTCAGCGCTCTGCTGGAGAATATGAAGGAGTCCCAACAAGACTCCCGCAAACTCGGGGCAATCGTGCTATACACCAGTCTGGCACTGATCGCCCTTGTAACTTTCTATATTGTCTTCTCCCTATTTAGTGGGAAGGACGACAGCGAACTCGTAGCCCAAGACACGACGGCCACTGCTACTCCCTCCGCCACTAAAGCTTCTGAAGTAACAGAAAGCTCAGCACCGAACGCCGCTGCTGGACAGATAGATCAGGCCAAGCCTCTCACCCCAGATCCCGTCAACCGTTTCGACAGAGAGGCGAGGGCGGCTAGCGATCGACCTCAGACTTTAGCAGTGGGACCAAAAGGAAAAGACGATGTTGTCGAGTCCCCCTCCACTGCTGCGAATCAAGTTACCGCGACGCCAGCAACGTCCACCCCTCCGCCATCAGAGTCGAGACCTGCCGGCTCAGAAGGCTTAGCTCAATCGAGTCAGACCAAACCCCTAGATGAAAGCGTAACCTCCTTTTTTGAGAAAACCTCGCAGGAGGATCGCGAACGCGAAGCATCGGCCTCTGCCAAGCCAGTCGGATCCCCAGATGCCTTCTCAGCACCAGATTCCTTTCCTGCCCCCGGCCCTAACGATAGCGCTTTAGGCAAAACTCACGAATTACTCAGCGCATTTCTTAAGTCTCCAGAGTGGAAGACACGTCTCAAGTATTCTTATCAGGGCGATAAACTTCGCCCCGCTATGGGTAAATACTATCAGAGTCACAGCGATGCTCCTGTCGAGCGTTTCGCCTTACAGCTATTTGAGCGCGAGCCAAGCCCTGAGTTTGGTGGGCCATTCTGGGTTTACCTTGTCTCGACCGGCGATAACGATCAGGGGTTCCCTGTCATTGTGCGCGTTGAGGATGGCGACTTGAAAGTAGACTGGGAGATCTTCGTAGAGTTTTACGACCGTTGGTTCGCTAACTTCCGCAATGATTCAGACAATCAAGAAAAAACCTTTCGTATCGTCGCCCAACGAAAGTCAGACTATTATGGTAGCGACCGTGAGGCTTTCGAAAGACTCGAAGACTTTCACGTGTTCGAGCTGAATCCGCCTTACGGCTCAGCGAATGAATTTGAGGAATATGCTTTCGTGCCGAAAGACAGCCCAGTAGGAAAAAAGCTAGATGTAGCGATTTCTTTGGAAGATGGCGCTATACCGCTCATGCTCACTCTCGAGCGCCAAGCATTTCCCCACGGTGTTAAACACATCGTCATAAAAGATTTTGCCGCCGAAGGCTGGTTTCGCTAACGCGACATAACACCTCATACCAAGCTAGGCAGAATGTTAGTGAATAGATGTGAGATACACATAGCATGTTCGATAAGGTCCTAGATCGCTTTCTACGCTTTTTAGCCACTGAGAAAGGGGCTTCAATCGCCTATCAGGATCTGGTGCAGCGCTGTCTTGAAACTTTCGTATCGCGACAGATATCGGCGGGCCGGACAGCTCCAGGCACGGTGACGACAGCCAATATTTCTGACCACCTAGCTTTCTTGAAAAATGAGCAGCAACTCGAAGCCTCAAGTCTGCGTATACACCTAGTCATTCTTAAAATTTTCTTTCGTTTCGCAGCAGCCAAAGGCTTTTGCGAATCGGATCCTGCTGAGCCTATCGATCCACCAAAATTGGGAAGGCGCCTCCCGGACACATTGACGGAAAATGACGTAAAAACGCTTTTGGAGTCCGTTGATGATACGCGTCCGCTAAGTCGCAGAGATCGAGCCATACTGGAGCTACTTTATTCCAGCGGCCTGCGGGTCGCGGAACTAACTACAGCCCGCCTGGAAAACGTGCACTTGGACGAAGGTTTCATTCGCGTCACTGGGAAAGGACACAAAACACGCGTCATTCCTATGGGGCGCGCTGCCTGCGAGGCTATAGCCCGCTACGTTGAAGAGGAACGCCCCAGCCTCGTTAGCGCTCAGACGCCAGGCATACTATTTCTCTCCAAGTGGGGAAAACAGCTCACCACAGCCCGCATACGTCAAATAGTAGATCGCCGGGCGAAACTAGCTGGCATAAGCACAAAGGTTTATCCCCATCTTCTGCGTCACAGCTTCGCGACGCACTTACTCAGCAATGGTGCTGACCTACGTGTGATCCAAGAGTTACTCGGACACGCCGATATTTCGACCACTCAGATCTACACCCACGTCGATCAGGACAGATTGAAGACGACGCACCAGAAGTTTCACCCCAGGGGACGAAAAGGCCCAGCCTAAAAGCGGACACGCTGGCGGTTCTGCTTTTTCTCCTTTCGAAGAGTCTTGTTCTTCCTCATCTCGCGCTTTTGTTTCGTGCTACGCTTCTTTGTCGCAAACCGTCGTCGGGCAATCTGAGCCTTCAATCGATGCTCTGCTTTCCGGCGCTGCGTCTCTACCAGACGGCACAAAGTCTCACGCGCCTCGATTCGGTTTTGCGAGCGCGACCGACCACTCTGGCAGCGAACCTGGATACCGGTTGGGCGATGCGTTAGCAGCACACAGCTGGCTGTTTTATTGATTTTCTGCCCCCCCGAACCAGAACCGAGTATGAATTGCTCTGCCAAATCTCTCTCGAAGATCTGGAGCTGCTCCATACGGGCTGTAAGGGATGGGGTCATGAGGAAGAAAAGAAGAAAGCTCAATCGAGGGTGCTACGATACGTCTAAAATTCAAGGCCGCTCTATATGCCACTATGTCAAAAATCGCACCTACGCCCGCCTATTTCAGACCGTCCCATAGGATTTCATGGCTGTTCTTATCTCAGGGGTTTCGCATAATATCGGTCACTGGCAGAGCCTGCCCACATTCTTTACAAAATCTAGCTGGGCAACCTGTTCCGCACAACCAACCACGCCCGCGCGCAAAAGGCGTTTGCAATAGCCTCAAAAACCAACAGTTTAGCGGCGAGTAGACAACTGAGGAATTTGACTCAGAAATCTAAAATTACAATCACACTTGGAGCTATGAGAAAACGAGTCGTCTTATTATTCGCTGGACAGGGAGCCCAAACAGTTGGGATGGGGAAGGACTTTTACGAATCCGACGAAGCCAGCCGTGAGCTCATGGATCAGGAAAACGATGCGCTCGGCTTTTCTCTCACAAAGGTAATGTTCGACGGCCCCTCCGCCGAGCTGACACGGACGTCATTCTGCCAGCCTGCCCTGTATGTCCACGGGCTGGTGTGTCTGCAGAAATTAAGCGCGGCCGTGCCTGATCTAGAGGTAGCAGCCTACGCCGGCCTTTCACTGGGTGAGTTCACCGCCCACGCAGCTGCTGGAACTTATGATTTCGCTACTGGACTGGATATCGTCGCTAAGCGTGGCTCTTTCATGGAGGAAAGCACCAATGAAACACAAGGTAGTATGGCAGCTATGATCGGAGGCGAGGAAGAGGATGTGCGAAAACTAGCTGAAGCGTGTGATATCGACGTAGCAAACCTAAATGCTCCCGGACAAATCGTGCTCTCTGGGACGAAGGAAGGCATTGATAAATCACTAGAGCTAGCAAGCGAATACGGTGTCCGCATTCCTACAAAGCTAGACGTTGCTGGAGCCTACCACTCACGCCTCATGAAGGGCGCACAGGACAAGCTTGCCGGTGTCCTCGAACAGTCTTCCTTCAGCATCCCCAAGACCCCGGTGATCTGTAATGTTGACGCGCGTGCTGTCTCAAGCGAGGCCGATATTCGCGAAACACTGACACGCCAAGTAAGCGGCTCCGTCCGTTGGGGTGAGAGTATCAAAGGCCTCATCAATCAGGGTGAAACGCTTTTCGTGGAACTCGGTCCCGGCCGAGTGCTGGCAGGGCTTATGCGCCGAATCGATCGGAAAGCCAAGGCACTCAGTTTCGCCGATAGCGATAGCTTTGAGAAAGTGCTAGAAGAGCTATCAGATTAGGCGACAGTTGCAAAACTAGGTAAGCGAGATCTGGAATAAATATCATGGAGAATACAGCAATCTCCTCCCCTTCTCTCTGCAGCCCTGAGCCCTCTTCGTTCACCTAGTTATGGCTCCGCGCCTGGCAAACTAAAACAAGTGCGATGGTCATCGCTCACCTATTTTTCAACGATCTCTTATGAATCTTCTAAAGACGCTCATCGCCGGCGCTCTTATTATTGTCACTCTCTGGGAGGTCAACTACCCCCTGCTCCAGCCACAATCCTCTCTAGCCATTTTTGCCATGGCAGGGCTGGTTTTGTGCTTCCTCCACTTCCCCTTCAGAAAGAAGCAAGCTGATGAACGGTGGATGCAGTTCATCAGCTATGCCTTAGCAAGCCTAGCCGTCGTTTGTTGCAGTTTCATCATCACTCAAACGGAGGC
>JAHDIL010000051.1:6988-8840 GCA_020630835.1 Verrucomicrobiota bacterium | reverse complement strand
GGCAAGGTTCTTCGGCTCCAGCAAATTTGGCATTATTGGGGTGATCGTGGGAGGTCTGGTTGGCCTTTTCTTCGGCTTACCCGGCTTGATCTTGGGCCCCATCTTGGGCGTATTCTTAGCCGAAGTTTTTTTCGGAAAAAAGAAGGTCAAAGAAGCCTCCAACTCCACCCTTGGCACTGTCCTCGGTGGCTTAGGTGGGATCTTGGCTCGCGGGCTTTTAGCAATAGCGATGGTGATCGCCTACGCGGTAGACGTTTTCGTAGTGAACTGAGAATCCGTCTCTTTCTTCAATCTGCAGAATCCATGCTTCCGCCTGTTGAAATTTTCGTTACCTCACCGAAAATCTGCCTTTTATGACCGAAAGCATGGCCCAAAAGGATCGACCAAAGAGCAGCACTCAGGGGAATGGTCTGAAAATCCTGGTTCTCATGGCCTGCCTGTTCATTATTGGGACAGGTCTCAAGCTGGCTGCCAGCCTTTTCATTCCCATCATGCTGGGCATGTTTTTGGCAGTCCTTTCTATGCCGATCCTGCGCTGGCTCATTCGCCTGCGAGCACCACGTGCCCTAGCGGTCGCGCTTACCGTCGGGATAGACTTCCTCGTCCTGGGAGCCATCCTACTTATCGCCTATGGCGTGATCGTCGAGTTCCAGGAACAAAGCTCAGAATATCTCAGCAAATTTCGAGAGCAAGCGGCCGAGTTCTCCGACTCCATGGACGACCAGATCGAGCGCGTGGTCGGATTCTGGAATGACAGCGTGCTGAGAAGCACTGCCGACGAGCATGAACATTTCACAGATCCTCCTCTAGAGCTTGACCAGGGGGTCGAGACCGTCTTTCCCGATCCTCACATCCCGACATTTCGAGAGATCGTGGATCAGGTGCTTGATGAAGTATGGGACTCGGAAAAAGTCCTCCAGCTCCTCGGCGCCACCGATGCATTCGGACGGCTAACCTCCTTTACCTCTAAAGCTTTTTTTGCTCTCATCATCATGATCTTCCTCCTGGCGGAATCGGGTCAATATGCCGCCAAGGTGCGCAGCGTGCTCAAGGCTCGTGGCCCAAATCTCGGCCGGCTGCGCAATTCCGGTGCCGATATCCAAAAATATCTCGCAATCAAAACAGGAGCGAGTGCAGCTACCGGCATACTCGCCATGCTCACCTGTATTATCTTTAAGGTCGATTTCCCAGTTCTATGGGGATTGGTCGCCTTCTTCTTTAACTATGTCCCTGCTATAGGCTCCATTCTAGCCGGCATACCTCCGATACTGCTGGCTCTGGTGTTGAGCGGTTTCTGGCCCGCCGCCGGCGTATTGAGCTGCTATTTAGCGATCAACATTGCTATTGGTAACTTTATCGAACCTATGTTTCTGGGGGATCGATTCGGGCTCTCCACTGTCGTCGTCATCCTCTCTGTCATGGTATGGGGCTTTATCTGGGGCCCTGCCGGCATGCTGCTTGCCGTGCCTCTCACTATGGTCGTGAAGGTGATGCTAGACAATAGTGCGGACTTCCGCTGGATTTCAGCACTCATGGGTAGCCGAAAGAAAAAAGAAACTGCCCCACCGGCGACGGCACCTGTGGGCATACAAGCACGCTGAAAAACCTAGCGAGCAATAACGAGCGGGATAGACGCACGCAGGATAGATGGCCATGCAGAATAGAGCAGCCCCATCACCTTCGTCGTGGGCTGGCGTCCGACGACATTTGTCAGCCGTTACGTAGGCACAGCCCCCCTCTTATCTCACCTTACCGGTCGGAAACTAAGGACAGCAGACACCGCTTACCGCCCTTTAATTTCCTGAGCGAGCTGAAACAAACGCTGTGCCTGCTTCAATGGCAGATGAGGACC
>JAHDIL010000051.1:0-6978 GCA_020630835.1 Verrucomicrobiota bacterium | reverse complement strand
GAATTATTGGTGAGGAAAACACTGAACACAGCCATGCCCTTGCCCTCTTCCTTTAGCGCGGTGCGCTCAATTGATGACCAATCGTGCACTTCAATCTCGTTGCCAAAGCGTTTTCGCGCCAGGACGTAAATCCCTTGATCGCAGATGACTACGCACAAGGTAGTCTTACTGAGCAATGAGGCGCGGGACTGGACGGCGATATAGTAAATGTTGGTATCAGGACCAATCACATTTTCGATCTCGCGATAAGCTTCAGCCACTTTCTCGAGATCTTGCCCATCATCGATAAAATGGGTAATCTGCTCTTGGATATCAAAGACGGACGCAATAGGCTGCCACGACGGGAGCCCCTCGAAATAGACGAGATCGTCAGCACCAACATGGCCTTCATTCAGAAGTTTAAGCAAGCCTTCTTGATCAAAGGTGCCCAAGGGCTGCTGCGTCTCCTTTTTCAAAACCATGAACGCAACAGCCTCTGGATTGGCTGATTCTTGCTGCGTCGTAACCTCTTCTCCGTGAGACCCCTCCAGGACCTGTTCTGCTTCTGTGCTCATGATTGTTTATCTTCAAAAATAATAAATTTCCGCTGGAATATCAAACCTTTATTTCGAAGGCGGTTCTTCCGCCACCAGCCCTTTCCAGTTGGCCGGCAATCGCTGAGGTCTCCCAGTATTGACGTTAAGGCAGGCCAGAGTTTGCAACGCTTTGACCCGAGGGATCCCATCAGAGGCCCCTTGCAGCACGACCTCAACTATCGCACTCGCTCCGCGCACAGATACAAAACAGGCGGAAATGTCCAATAACTCATCAATACGCGTCGCCGCCAGATAATCGACTTCCGCCCGGCGAACGACGGCATAGACGCCGGAGTCAACCATCGCAGCTGGACTCATGCCTGCCTGCCCGAGTAACTCCGTCCTGCCTTTTTCGATAAAGCGCAGGGAATAGAGGGGCCAGCATGCGCTATGTTAGGTCAATTTTACGACGCGCCAAGCTCTCCTTTTGAGACTATCAATAAAAAATCCTTGCAATCTCCACCAGGCAAAATTAGATACCCATCAATGAAACATGATTTATTGATTTGTTCAGCTTTTTGCTTGCTATTCTCATCAGCTGTAGGCCAAGACTTGCCGGAGACGATAGTGGTCAGCGACGATAGGCCACCCCTAGCCACCCAGCCGCGAGCTACCAAAAGCCAGCAGGCTATCAGACAGCAAGAAGCCGTCCCCGCAGTCGAGTCGCGCTCGAATCAACCACTATTGATCTCTGACGTTTTTGACCCAACTATCGATCAGGGGGCGATACAGGATCGCCAATACCAAGACCTGACTGATGTCCTAGCACGCACACCGGGCGTCTCTCTCATTCAATCAGGGAATAAGGGTGCTACAGCTTCTCTCTTTATTCGTGGAGCCGAGAGCAACCATGCACCCGTGCTGCTCGATGGGCGTCGCCTTCCGGCCGGATTGGCGGGACTCTATCAAATCGAGTATTTAGGGATATCAACTCTTGAGAGTGTGCAGATCAGCAAGGGTGCAGTCAGCTCCCTGTATGGCGGAGATGCCGTAGCTGGCGTCATCGATCTCCGCTCGACGGATGCTCGCGCCGTCGAAGAAGACCTCATCGAATCAACCGTCGAGCTAGGCAGTTTCTCTACTTTCACCCAATCCAACAAGCTACAGATCCGCGAAGGGAAACTCGGCGTAGCTCTGTCAAACTACTATACCGATACGGACAACGACCGACCTAACTCAGCCTATACCAACGAGAACTATCGCGCGAACATTGCTTATTCCATCAACGAGGAACTCGACTTCGACTTTTTGGCTTACATTCAGGAATCATCGGTCGGCGTGCCAGGAAATGAGAACGGCTCATCCTTTCCAGAAAGTCAGATCAACGATAATGAATCCCTCCTTCTTTCCCCGCGACTCCGCTGGCAGCATGGTGACTGGGAAGTTTCCACTTTTTACAGCTATACCGAGAATGAGCTCGTGGCGACAGATGCACCGTTTTTCTCTGACAACAGTCTGCAACAGACGGGACATGAGTTTGAGGCCGTCGCTAGCTTTCGCCCCAGCGATGAGCAATCTTACTTAGTCGGAGTAGCTGCCTACCAATATGACTTTGAACGCCAGCCGTTGAGCCCATTTTCCCTTTCTGGGCCATCGGCATTTCGCTATGACTACGTGAGTGTATTCGCTCAAGCTGAGAACCAATGGGCCAACGGCTGGAAGACGAGAGTTTCAGCTCGACATGACTTCCACAACCAATTCGAAGACGCCACTACCGTAAGCGCCGAGATACGTGTGCCAGTTGGGCAAGCTGAGGTGTTTACAAAGTTTGCGACTGGCTACAAGCCTCCTTCCGGTCAAGACTACGTATTCCTTTCTCCCCAGATCGATCCGGGAACTCTAACGCCTGAGGAAAGCACTACTTGGGAGATCGGCTTCCAAACCCCGTTTGCTAACGAGCGAGGCCGGTTCGGCGCCACTTTTTTCGCAAATGAGTTCGATAATCTCGTTGATTCTTCGTTCAACTTTTTGACTTTCGAAACGCTTGCAACCGTTGTGGACACTGAGAGTCATGGCTGGGAAATCGCCTTATCCTACGATTTCACAGAAACCGTTTCGGGCTATGCTAACTACACCTATCTGGATGCTAAAATTCGTGATGGCCTGTATTTCGGTGGATTCAGCGGACAGGCAGGAGACCGCCTTATCCGTCGCCCACGCCATAGCTTTCAGGCAGGCCTTGCCGCTAAGTTTGACCGTGGCAATGTTGGTATAGAACTTACCAGTGCATCGAATCGCTTGGACAGTATGTCCTCTTTCAGCGGACCGGGATTTGTAGACGACTACGAATTAGTCCGCCTCTATGGGACCTATGAGCTTACCGAACGCATCGACGTATTCGCCCGTGTTGAAAATGCCCTCAATCAGTCCTATGAAACAACCAGTGGCTTCACGGGTGCCGGACAGTCCTTTCACCTCGGCGCGCGTATCCTGTGGGGCGACTGACCTCCCACCTAGTTTAAATTCACCCCATGCAGCCTGATGTCGGACCTAACGCGCGAACTCACCACTGAACTGAACAAACGCATCCTCGTGCTCGACGGCGCGATGGGAACAACAATTCGTGAATATGGCCTTGAGGAGTCCGACGCCCGTGGGAAGCGTTTCGCCAAAAATGAGAAGGATTTACTCAACAACGGGGACATCCTTTCTATCTCCAAGCCTGATATTATCGGAGATATCCACAAACGCTTCCTCGAGGCTGGTTCTGACATCATCGAGACGAATACCTTCTCCGCCACAACCCTCGCACAGAGTGAGTTCTTCGTAGAGGATCCCCGTGAAAAAGGTTTAGGACGAAAAGACCCCGAGTTCTTCGACCGCGAGGTAACGAACAACGCGTTCCTCAAAGACCTCGCCTGGGAAATGAACTACGAGTCAGCCCGCCTGGCGCGTAAATGGTGCGATCGCATTGGCTCGGACACCGGTCGACGGCGCTATGTAGCGGGGGCTATCGGCCCGATGACCGTCTCCCTGACCAATAGCCCAGACGCTGATGATCCTGGTTTTCGCGTCGTTCACTTCGACCAAGTGCTAAACGCCTACAAGCATCAAATCCGCGGCCTCATCGCCGGTGGCACGGATATCATGATGGTGGAGACCATCTTTGACTCTCTAAATGCCAAGGCGGCTCTCGTCGCCCTGCGTGAGGTCTATGACGAAGACGGCGTGGAGCTACCCATCATCGTATCGGCTGCCGTAGGTCGTGGAGGCGAGACGATGATCTCGGCACAGAAAGTGGAAGCCCTCTGGAACGCGGTGTCTCACGTAAATCCTCTCGCTGTAGGCTTGAATTGTTCATTAGGGCCCGACCTGATGGAAAGTCACCTATCAGAGCTCTCTAGAACGGCAGAGTCTTTTGTCTCAGTCTACCCAAACGCAGGTCTTCCGAACCCTCTCGCCCCAACCGGTTTCGACCTAGAACCCCACCACATGGGTGACTATACGGGGCAGTTTGCAGAAGCTGGGATGGTAAATCTCGTCGGGGGCTGCTGCGGCAATACGCCTGCCCATGTCGCTGCCATTGCTGAAGCGGCCCAAAAGTTTGCTCCCCGCGTCATTCCTGAACCACAAAAAGCCATGCGCTTAAGTGGTTCGGAAGTTTACAACCACACTAAGGATACCAATTTCCTCATGGTTGGAGAGCGAACCAATGTTGCCGGATCTCCGCGATTTTTGCGACTCGTTAAGGAGGATAAGCTGGAGGACGCCGTAGCGATAGCACGTCAGCAAGTCGAGAATGGCGCTCCCGTTATCGATGTGTGCATGGACGAGGGCATGATCGACGGCGTCAAAATCATGACGCGTTTTCTGAACTTGCTAGCCTCAGAACCCGACGTAGCAGCCGTGCCCATCATGGTCGACTCCTCAAAATGGGAAATTATTGAGGCAGGACTAAAATGCCTCCAAGGCAAAGGCATCGTCAACTCCATCTCCCTAAAAGAAGGGGAAGAAGCCTTTAAAGAATCCGCTCGAAAGATCATGAAATACGGCGCTGCTGTCGTCGTCATGGCCTTCGATGAAACCGGCCAGGCTGACAGTGCGCAGCGCAAAATCGAGATCTGTGAGCGCGCCTACCGAGTTCTCGTAGACGAAGTCGGATTCAACCCAGAGGATATCATTTTCGACCCTAACATTTTGACCATTGCTACGGGAATGGTGGAGCATAACAACTATGCTGTCGACTTCTTTGAGGCAACAAAATGGATCAAAGAAAACCTCCCCGGAGCGAAAGTCAGCGGTGGGGTTTCCAATGTTTCTTTCAGTTTCCGCGGCAACAACGTCGTGCGCGAGGCCATTCATGCCTCATTCCTCTATCATGCGGGCAAAGCTGGGATGGACATGGGCATCGTCAACCCGGGCATGCTTGAAGTCTATGACGAAGTCGAGCCAGAACTGCTCAAACTAGTCGAGGACGTCGTCCTGAATCGCAACAACGAAGATAACGAAGCCACCGAGGCGCTCATCGACTTCGCCGAAGAACTTAAGAATAAGGGTGCCCACAAGAAAGATAAGGAGTCGACGATAGACCTTTCGTGGCGTGAGGGAAGTGTGGAAGAGCGTATGAGCCATGCTCTCGTCAAAGGTATCACTGACTTCATCGAGGAAGATACGGAAGAAGCTCGTCAAGCACTCGGCAAACCTCTCAACGTCATCGAAGGCCCTCTGATGGCTGGCATGGGTGTCGTAGGCGAGTTATTCGGTGAAGGGAAAATGTTTCTTCCACAAGTGGTAAAAAGCGCTCGCGTCATGAAAAAAGCCGTCGCCTACCTCACTCCGTTCATGGAGGCCGAGAAGGATGATAATGCGGATGAGGGGGCGCCTACCTTTGTTATCGCTACGGTAAAAGGTGATGTCCATGACATAGGAAAGAATATTGTAGGCGTTGTGTTAGGTTGCAACGGGTTCAAAGTCGTAGACCTCGGGGTGATGGTCGACTGTGACAAGATCATCGATGCAGCAGAAGAGCATAAAGCCGACATCGTCGGGATGAGCGGGTTAATTACGCCATCCCTCGACGAAATGATTTACAACGCCAAGGAATTCCAAAAACGAGGTAAAGAGCTCCCCATTCTCGTCGGCGGCGCCACGACATCGCGAGCGCACACAGCGGTTAAGATGAGCGAGCACTACGAGAACCCCATCATTCATGTGGGCGATGCCTCTCTGGTCGTCGGAGTTTGCAATCAGCTTCTATCAGACAATTTGCGCGACAAATTCCTCGATGATCACAAGACGATGGAGGATCGGGAGCGCGAGCTCTTTTCAGGAAAGGGCAGCACAGCTGTCTACATCCCCTACGAAGAGGCTCAAACCCAATCCTATAAAATCGACTGGGATACGACAGACCTACCGATCCCGAAAGAACTGGGGCAACAAATCTGGGATCCTGTTCCGCTCGAAGAGATCGTGGAGGTTTTTGACTGGTCACCCTTCTTCCATGCCTGGGAACTCCGTGGAGTTTTCCCGAAGATTTTCGAACACAAAGCCCATGGAGAAGAAGCGCGCAAACTCTACGACGATGCTCGCACCGTGTTAGATGAGCTCGTTACTAACAAACGCCTTCACTGCCGAGCTACCTGGGGTATCTGGCCAGCCCATTCTACCGGTGAGGATATCGAACTGTTCACTGCTCCTGATAAAACAGAGCGCTGCGCTACTTTTCACTTCCTCAGACAGCAGAAGGAAAAAGTGAAAGAGGGCACCCCATTCCAAAGTCTGGCTGATTTTGTCGCCCCGGCAAACTGCGGCCGCACTGATTTCCTTGGAGCCTTTGCTGTTACCGCCGGGAACGAAGTAGAGGAATATGCCGCCACCTATAAGGAGAAGGGCGATGACTACACGGCGATCCTTATTCAAGCCCTAGCGGATCGTTTTGCCGAAGGACTCGCGGAACTTCTCCATCGTCGCGTGCGTATTTCCCTTGGCTTCATCAATGAAGATTCGCTCAGTGTGCAGGACCTTATCAAAGAGCGTTACCGCGGGATCCGCCCGGCCGCTGGCTACCCAGCCTGCCCCGACCATACCGAGAAAGAAACGCTCTGGCAGCTTCTGGATGCGGAGTCCAAGCTCGGTATGCAGCTAACTAGCAGCTATGCCATGTTTCCACCGAGCTCAGTAAGTGGGCTCCATTTCTTCAATGAAGAAGCACGCTACTTCAACGTTGGTAAAATCGAGCGCGACCAGCTCACAGCCTATGCCGAACGCAAAGGGATGAGCATGGACGAAGCGGAGCGATGGTTGGCCCCTAACTTGGCCTAAAGACGTTCCTCAGCTCCTCTTCTATCTCACGAAATCGATGTAGTGAATGGCCTTAGCTATTCTTTTGACATCCTTGTCAAATTCATAGAGCCATTTCACTTCAAAGATCTTATCCGCATTTTTCCCATGAAATGCGGGGAGG
>JAHDIL010000050.1 GCA_020630835.1 Verrucomicrobiota bacterium | reverse complement strand
AATGTGTCCCTGCACTGTATAAATCTGCTCTGCAGTGCAGGTCTCTACGGCACTCACTACAGGCCGAAATTGGTCACCGTGAAAAAAAATCCACTCTTCCGGACCACATCTCTCGGAGTGAATCTGAACCCAGTTCAGGTCACTTTTTGCCACAAGCCGTCTGTCATGGTTTCCTCTAATGTAGATCACTTCCCTGACGCACTGCTCGATTCTCTGAAGCATCTCACGGCTCTCATTCACCGACGCCGCACCATCGGCGACGTCGCCACAGAGGATGAGCCTCTCTGGGGCATATTTTTGGAGCAATCCTTCGAGGAGCGCTTCCACATGCTGATCTCCCCAGTCCGGCCATAGCCCACCGAGCTCTTGGCGGCGGCTCGTATAACCTAAATGCAAATCGGCCACAGCTAGCCATCCCTGTTCCGCATGCCAGAGCGCGCGATTACCATCTAGGAAAACACCTGGACAGACCTCTAGAGAAGCCGCCTCGGGAATAGAGGGAACTTCAGTTGATTTTTTGTCTGTTCGCTTCATTCTAGGTCACAAATACTGCGTGGACGCCTAAGGCAAAAAGCCGGAACCCGAAACGCCTTTTTCCATTGATACACAAGATGCCAGAAAATACGGAACCGTTAGAGCAGCAGGAAGATCTAAGCGAACTCTTACGCGTCCGGCGCGAGAAGCTGGAGACGCTGACCAAACTTGGCGTAGATGCTTTTGGTGGTAAATTTGAAACGACTCATGAGCCAGCTGCCTTGAGGGCCAATTTTACGGAGGAGCAGTCGGTTCGTATAGCTGGGCGTATCACCGCGCTTCGCGACATGGGTAAGTCGAATTTTCTCGACCTCTCCAGCATCCACGGGCGCATTCAGGTTTTCGTCAATCAGAAAGCCATCGGGGAAGATCAATGGGCAGCCTACAAGCAGCTAGATATCGGCGATTGGATCGGCGTAGAGGGCGAGACCTTTACAACGAAAGTTGGCGAGCCCTCTGTGAAGGCGCTGCGTGTAACGATTCTTTCCAAATCTCTGCGCCCACTTCCATCAAAATGGCATGGCGTCGTCGATCCCGAGATCAAATATCGTCAGCGTTACCTCGACCTCGTATCAAACGAGCGCTCTCGCGAAGTCTTCGTCCTCCGGACGAAGATGATTTCTGAAATCCGCCGCTATCTTGAACAACGAGGATTTCTAGAAGTCGAAACCCCCATGCTGCAGGATGTGCCTGGCGGGGCCGCCGCGCAGCCCTTCGAAACCTACCACAATGCTCTCGGCATGGACCTCTACATGAGGATCGCTCCTGAGCTATACCTGAAGCGTTTGCTTGTGGCAGGCTTTGATAAAGTCTTCGAGCTGAACCGGAACTTTCGCAATGAAGGCATAAGCCGTAGGCACAATCCTGAATTCACTATGCTGGAGGCCTACTGGGCCTATGCTGACTTCGAGCAAATGGCCGATTTAGTAGAGTCTATGATTTGCCACCTTGCTGAAACCTACTGCGGGAGCCTAAAGATCGATCATAAGAATGCGGAAGGTGAAGTCACAAAAACGATCAACCTTAGTCGCCCATGGCGACGCGCTCCTTACAAGGAACTGGTCGCAGAGGCAGCAGGTGACGATTGGTGGAGCCTATCAACCGATGATAAAAAAGCCCGATGCGGCGATCTCAGCGTCGAGATCTCGCCCGAGATGGAGGATCACGAAATCTCCCAGCAAGTCTTTGAAAAATTGGTCGAGGAAAAAGCTATCGATCCCATCTTCGTGACACACGTCTCCAAAGAACTTGTGCCTTTAGCAAAGCAGAACGCAGAGGACGAAAGCGTAGTTGATGTTTACGAGCTTATCATCAACGGAGCGGAGATTTCGCCAGGATACTCTGAGCTAAATGACCCAATCATCCAGCGGCAGCGCCTAGAAGAACAGGCAGGTGAAGAAGTGCAGAAAATCGATGAAGATTTCCTTCAAGCCCTTGAGTATGGAATGCCTCCTGCCGGTGGCATAGGGATAGGCATTGACCGTCTCATCATGATGTTAACGGGTGCGGAGTCAATTCGCGACGTAGTCCTCTTCCCCCAGTTAAAGCGCAAGGATTCCTAGCTTCTCTCCTGGCCATGCCAAAAAACTACGTCTACTTCGACCTTGAGACACAGCGCTCTGCGAATGATGTGGGCGGCTGGAACAACAAGGCCGATATGAAAATGTCAGTGGGAGTCACTTTCAGCACGGCTGATAATGCCTACCATATCTATGACGAAGGGAATGTGCAGGAGCTTATTGATGAACTGCTGGAAGCAGACGTCGTCGTAGGGTTCAACCATATCTACTTCGACTACGAGGTGCTCATGGGCTACACCATCCTAGACTTGAAAGAGCAGACCACCAACCTCGACCTCATGCTCGACCTCGAAAACGAAGTTGGTCACCGCCCCAAGCTCGACGCAGTCTCTGCCGAAACGCTGGGGACAGGGAAAACTGCCGTCGGGACAGATGCGATCAAGTGGTGGCAAGAGGGCCGTATCATGGACATCGCCGAATATTGTTGCTTCGATGTCAAAGTAACGAAATTGGTCCACGAATTTGGAGCGAAATACAACCGAGTGAAATACAAAAATCGCTACAACCAAATTCTCGACGTTCCTGTGCCATGGGAGCTCAGCTAGCTCTTCCTCAAGAAATTAATGACAAAACCATCCAGTCTCTACGATTCGGTGATCGAACTCTTCCAGCAGGAGGGTTGGCAGTATGCGCCGGTCGAGGGCCGCGAGATTATCCGCTCTGGATTCGAAGCCCAACACACACGGGTTAACGTCCACGTCCAAATTTTCGCTCCTATGCAGGCTCTGTCAGTTGTCTCCGAGTCTGACTGGAAAAGCTCGGACCAGCAGAAGAGAGTCAAGCTGGCAGAACTAGCCATGCGAGTAAACCGCGAACTGACCGTCGGTAATTTCGAGATGGACTGGGAGCAAGGGCAGCTTGTCTTCCGTGTCACCAACCTCTTCCCCGAGGGCAAGGTCGCTCTCAGTATCATCAAAGGCATGGTCCATACCGTCATCTCCGAGATGGACCGGATAGCAGCAATCGAAAGCCAGATCCACCTAGCCGAGGGGACGGATCTGCTGAGACTGAATCTACCGATTTTACTCTCACGGGAAGACTTGCTACCAGCCGTGCCGGATCAGCCAGACTCCTAGCTAGCTCACGACAACGGTGATGCTATCCCCTGAATGACACGCCAGCCTACCCAGAAAGTCGGCGGCAGCATAAGGAGAAAATACAGACGGTTAGCAACACTGCCGATCTCCGCCCTGGCAAGTTGCCGACGAAACCGCTCAGCCAGCCAGAAACAAGTGAGCAAAATAGGCAAGAAGAGACTGTCTAGCACCACCGTAAGGCTGGGGTATCCCTTAACCCCAAAACCCACAACCAGAAAAGTCAGCAGCGAGCAAATGACGGTGAATCCGAACATCCAAAAGGCGCTGGTTCCATGAATTTTCCACACTTCTAGGCTCTGCCTGCGGTAGGCTCTACGGTGAAGGAGCCCGATAACTACGACGACGAAAAAAGCGTAGAATAAGATCAGAGACTGCCTCCAAAGGACTGATCTCCTCATAGCTTCCCACCCCTGGTCAATGGACTCTGAAAAAGAAGACACAAGCCCTAACTCAGCGACCTTTGCAAAAAATCCAACCTGACGGTCGGCACCAGATCCCGGCAGGAGCTGCTCGGCGCCAACAGAAGACTCGGCGTATGCTAGAGTGGTGGCCTGAGAATAAAACGGGCTTCCAAATACCTCTGTGGAAAAGGCCATACGAGGTCCTGCAACGAGGAGAAAGACCGCAAGAGCGATCGCCGTGCCAACGATATGGTTAGGATTGCTCCACCCAGTTACGGCTCGATCAACAATGGGCCGCATGCGGATGGCCTTTTCACACGATCGTGCAAGTGAAACTATGAAGAAGGCTAACACAATAGCCCAGATCTGAGGATGAACGAGAAAGGTCACGCCAAGCACCAAGCCCAAGGATAAATAGTGCCAAAGAGAATTCTCTCGTAAAAGGCTTAGTATCACCATCCACACCGCAACCACACCAATCAATAAAAGAGCCTCTTCGTGGAAGAAGCAAGAGCGCTGCAAGAGCATGCCAAACCCCATGATCAACACCGTAACCACCGCACCCATAAATGAGAACGCTTCTGCAGCCAAAATCCCAAAGAAAACAAGCGCCGCGAGAGTAATCGTAAAATTAAGCCATTTCCCCCGCAGAAAAAGCTCATCCGAATCAATATCCGTGCTGCCTCTCATCACCCAAGGCCAGAACGGCTGCACCTCATCAGTCATAAAATGAGGGAAAGCCTGATTAATTCTCGTTTGCACAACCTTCCCTGATCCCTGCGCCTGCGCTTCCTCGTAGGACTGGATGGAAACCACGCCATCTAGATAGATCTGCTGACGATCGCGCCCCGGGTCAACATTCGCCCCTAAGATAAAGAGAGCCCCAAGATGGGCATAGACGCCGACAAAAACGACGAGGAACAGGCCATACCCCATCCACCGCCGAGTTTTCCACCGGCGAGTAGACGCCGATTTTACGGCGGGCTGATGGGGCGCAGCATTCGTGGTCATATCCAAGTCTAACTCTCTATGGATCGCCACCCCAAGTGCGAGATTCAGCAGCTTTCAACTCAGCCTGAGCACGCTCATACTCCACGGAACTCACCACTGCCTTGGCGGCAGCGACCTGTTCTTTCGGAATTTGCACAAGTAACTCCCCGGTTTCTGCCCCTGGGAAGGCCGAGAGACGATCGGCTTCTCTCACAACCACACGAACTTGGGCTTGACGGAACCATCCTGTTTTCAACTCCACCTCTGCAATAACAGAAAACGGAAGCTCGATCTTCTGCGCATCGTGTTTGCGAAAAGTCCTATCTTTCAACTTAAACACGATTACCAGGCCCTCGGGTGAGGTCGCTAACTGCCCCTCAAGCGCTCCGTGTCCTAGTGCATCTTGGGGAGCTCTTTCAAAACGTGCTGTCTTTTCTGATAACACAATCGTAAAACAATTTAGTTTGTGACGGGTGAGAAAGCACCCGTAGCAACGGTAGGCCCTAAAACAACGCGAGAAAGCTCTTTCCGCCACGTAGTAACCTCAATGTCATCAAGAGGATGCTCTCGGTCAAAGCATACAAAAAAACGCGGATCACGAGCCCAACAGGGTAGCAGGCACGCCCATCCATGTTCGACGTTACGGACTTGGCTAACAGCGAAGTCATCGAGAATCTCAGCCTCGCAAAGTTTCATAGAAGCGAATTGCAGCTCCTTGCGCGGAAATGAACGAAAGACCTCTGCCCTTTGAACAGGGAGTAAGGGGTAGCCATCTCGGTCAAAGAGTTCCACGTTTCGAGCATCGAGAACTTCTGCTAACTCCAGGGCGAAATCTTGTAGCCGATCAACAAGAGCCCCTTTCGTTTTCTGCCCCTGCTCATCAGTTACTTTCCCAGATTCGTCTTCTTCGCTGCACTTTACGCCAGCTCTTTCCCCCTTCTCAGTTAAGGCCTGAAATGGTTCCGCTTCATCCTCTTCCACCCAGTCCTCGATGTCGCGCAAAAACCACTGGGTGCGTTCATTGTCAACGAGGATACGCGGCAAAAGGTCGCCAGTTGAAATCTCTGACTCTAGGCTATCCGCAGAGACGGAGTCTGATTTCAGCAGTTCGCTGGATGTATCCTCCTGTTCTCGACTATCTCGCGCCGAAACTTGTCTTTGGTCACTCTTATCAAGAAGGCCTGCGAGCTCTGCCTGCGCTCTCGTTCGCTGGAGCAAGCTATTAGCCTTACGACTCTCTTCTTCATCCGAAGTCGCTACAATCTCAACGGCCTGCCTAACAACATTCTTTGCAGACGTTTCTGGGGAAGCAGGAGCAAACCACGCTCCCGATTCAGCGGCTGCGGTGGGAAGCGTCCCAACCGTCGATAACTCTTCCGTCACATCCGACGAATCGTTGATAATCGTAGCCGCCGGTCCTTGGTTCAGGTTAGAAAACAGATCGTCCCCTGTCGCCCGGAGAGACGTTCCGACGGCACTCGCTCTCGTCTTCAGCGGGCGGGAGGTGCCCGGAGCAGTCCAAAGACTAAGGCGCTCGACAGGCTCCTGATCAACAGGCTCGTCTTGCGCTAGCTCTGCAGGCTCCGGCTTATCGCGCGGAACTAGTTTGCGGTCGGAATCGGAGAAACCGCCCAGCAATTCTTTCAACTCGTCCTTGTCAATCCACGAGTCGCTCATAGGCCGTTTCGGTTATAGGTTTCGGTTCCTCATCTAGGAGCTGTAACCGCTGCTCTACCTCAGCAGCTAGTTGGTCGAAGATGAGACTCGCCGACGTCGGGCGGTTGCCCAGCATAGCCACTGGTATACCCCGGCGAGTCGCCTCCTGATAATCACGATGCTCCGGGATGACAGTCTCCATCACCATCTCAGACGGGAGCAAATCGCGGAATTCTTGCTGCTCCGCCAGATTCGACGGATCATCGAGATCTGTCATCGACAAAATAAATCCCCCCAGAGCTGGCGCGCGCTCACCCTTTGGGACTCGGCGCAACGACGCAAGCACTCGCAGCATCTGTGGTAAACTGCGAATACAGAGAGGTTTCGCCTCCTGTGGCACCATAACAAAATCGACGAGGCGACACAAATTCATGGTAAGCGGCGAGGCTCCTGTCGGCGTATCGTAAAGGATCAAATCGTAATCAAGAAGGTCAAACTCCCCTGCCAACCCCTGAACTTCCGCCGCCGAGCACCAACTCCAGCTCTCGTCAGCGAGAATAGCATCCACCGCCTGTGAGCTACCCCGCGTCAACAGATCGAGTTCTGGCAGATTTGTTTTCAGAATGGTTTCTCTCAGCGGTGTCTCGGCACGATCAACCGCCCCACTAAGATAATCGTAGTATCCAGGAATATTTCGGGCCTTTTCGGTGAGCGAGAAGCCCACGCCACCCTGCAGATCAGCATCTACCAGCAACACCCGCCACCCACGTCGCGCGAGTGAATAGCTGAGGTTGACTGCGATGTTGGTCTTTCCTACTCCTCCTTTTTGACTGATGAAAGCAATGCTAGACACGATGAAAGTTTTTAAATTATCTTTATATTTAGTCAGAACGGGACAATTTCCAGTCAAAGTTTTTAAATTTCACACTGCGTAAGCTCACCCATTTGAGCGATTTTCTCGAGAGCTTGGAGCAGTCGTTCCTGCTGAGTGGCAAAGTTGAGGCGCATCGCCGCGGGATACCCGAAATAAGCGCCATCTGATAAAAATAAGCCCTGCCGTTCTGCAGCTTTGGCCGGGTTTTCCAGCGAACAGGAGCTCGTCTCTAGCCAAGCTAAATAGGTAGCCTCAATCCTCGGCAGACGGACCTGCGGCAGTTTTTCCCGAACGAACTCTTCGACAAGATCCCTATTCTTGGTGAGATAGGCGATCAGCTCTTGCCGCCATGGCCCTCCATACTGATAAGCAGCTTCCGCAGCATAAAAAGCAAGCGCACTGATTTCTGGTGCGGTGTGGCCCTTTGCGTCTCGAAAGCGCTTTCGCACGCCCGGATTCGGAATAACGGCAAAGGCATAGCCCAACCCCGCGATGTTGTAGGTTTTTGAGGGAGACTGGAGGACGATAAGCTTATCGTGAAATTCCTGCTCTAGTCTGAGAGCGCTGAAGAAGGGCGTCTCTTCCTCATCCCAGACAAGGTCGCAATGGATCTCATCAGAAACAAGCAATAGGTCATAGCGCTGGCAAAAGCGGGCTAGCTTCTGCACCTCATCTTTCGAAAAGCATCTGCCAAGGGGATTTTGCGGATTACAAAGTAGAAAAATCCGCGTCCGGTCTGTCACTTTTCGCTCCATCTCTTCCCAATCGAAAGTCCATCGTCCATCGTCCAAGCGATGGGGGACACGGATTGTCCCCATTCCAGCATCCTCAGCAACTGAGAGAAAAGGTGGATACACAGGAGTGCAGGTCATAAGCTGATCACCTGGCTGCCCGAACGCTCTTGCTGCCAGCGATAGGGCGGGCACTAGGCCGCCCAGATGGACCAACATGTTCTCAACTTTTCCAAGCCCGCTCGAGAAGCCATGGCGGTCCTGCAAATAACCAGCTATGGTATTGATCAGCCCCTCATGCGGTTGAGCATACCCAAAAACGCCGTGGTTCACCCGAACCCGGAGAGCTTCTAGAACCGGCTCAGGAGAAACAAAGTCCATATCAGCCACCCAGAACGGGTCAAATGACGGCTTGAGATCCCATTTGATAGAGCCTGTGCCTCTGCGATCAGGGCATTCCGAAAAAAGAGATTTCATGGGAGGAAGAGTGATGTGATCGCGATCGTATACCGGTCACAGAGCATGACTGCTGACTAGCAAAGAAAATGAGAATAGCAAGGAAAGCGCTGAGTATGCTTGACTTTTCGTAAATCTAGACGAAAGCTCCGTCCCTTCGGTCAAAGTGGAATACCCTAATTTCCCCCTAAAGACCGTTTTTCCTCTGCTCCTATATGAAAAGCGACCTCGTAGAACAAGCCTCTGAAATCGTTCAAGACCCTCCTGTTTTGATCAATCTCGTGAGCGCGAGAGTTAAGCAGCTGCAAAATGGCCGTGCCCCCCTGGTCAAGACCAATCATCGCATGAGCACAGCGGATATAGCGCTCACGGAGATCATCGAGGGAAAAATCACGACCCTCGACGCCGACGCGGATTTCGAAGGCTAAAATACCATCTTACACGCGGCCGCCTTGCCTAGCTATTCGGCATGAGGCAACGAGAAAGAACCTCATGCCGCAAGCCTCCGAAACCGTCTTAATTTTCGATTTTGATGGGACGATTGCA
>JAHDIL010000049.1:8192-8889 GCA_020630835.1 Verrucomicrobiota bacterium | reverse complement strand
TCATGAAGCTCCTCGATAAACTCAGTCACTTCTTCGTCATCCCCCATGATCTGAAGTTCTACACGTCCATCAGAGAGGTTCTTGACCCAACCTACTACATCGAACCCCTTAGCCAACTGTTTCGTAGCGTAGCGAAAGCCAACCCCCTGGACGCGCCCAGCAAATAAATATCGTTTTGTCATGGCTCTCAGGCTACTAACGCTGCGTATCGAAAAGTTTTTCCTCCAACCTTGAGACTCGCTTTAGGAGACCTCCAAGCTTTTTAATGTGCATACTCTCTCGTCGATCCTCCTTCAGCGGTTTTGCCGGGTAGCCAAAGTAGGTCCCGCCCGGTTCCTCAATCGACGAAATGACTCCCGAACGGCCACCACAAGTGACGCGGTCCGCGATGCGTAAGTGCCCAGCTACTCCACACTGAGCAGCGAGGGTCACGTAGTCTCCAATACGGGCGGAGCCAGAGATCCCCGTTTGCGCGACGATGACACAATGCTTCCCAATGACGACGTTATGCCCGATTTGGACTAAATTATCGACCTTAGTGCCCTCACCAATGACAGTCTCACCGAAACGCGCGCGGTCTATCGTCGTGCCCGCCCCGATCTCCACATCATCCTCAATGCGCACAATCCCGTTCTGATCGATCTTCTGGTGGCGTCCTTCGACAAATTCAAAGCCAAAGCCATCAGCCCCAATGATG
>JAHDIL010000049.1:0-8182 GCA_020630835.1 Verrucomicrobiota bacterium | reverse complement strand
ATGGCTCCTGCATGGATGATGACTCGCTCGCCAACGATACTGCCCTCACGCAGCACCGCATTCGCTCCGATCTGAGTTTCTGCCCCAACAACAGAATTTTCTCCAACGACAGCACCAAACCCAACGACAGCATGGGCACCAACTCTCGCACCGGCTGCTACCGTAGCATTAGGAAGCACGCAGGCCGATTCATCCACAGCAGCAGTTGAGTCGACAAACGCAGCATCGCTAATACCTGCCCCCCGCTCGACCGGCTGAGGCCCATAGGCCTTCAACACTTGATCAAAGGCAAGGACAGGATTGTCCACCAGGATAAGCGCTGCCGTCGCAGGAGCAAAAGGTATAACCTCATCGGTAGGCACCAACACGGCACCAGCCTCCGTTTGGCGAAACTGGTCGAGATATTTTTCATTCCCGAAAAAGCTCACGCAGCACGATCTAGCCAGATCAAGCGAGGCAAAATTTAACAAACTTTTCTCTTCGTCTCCTCTCAGAAGCCGTCCCCCAACTAGGGTCGCAATCTCATTCACCGTAGCTTTCATCAAATTTTCCCTTTAGCTGTTTCACCTATACCGAAAAAAAGGGGCTAACCGTCAAACGGTTGCCCCTGCAATCAATGGGAAGCCTCCCGCAATCAAACTACTCACTTGTAGCAGCAGCGGCACCCGCTGAAGCAGGTTTCCCGGCATTCATAGTTTCGACCACTTCATCAGTGAGGTCGATAACATTATCAGAAGCAAAAAGAATAGCTTTGTTCGCTCTTGGGAGGAATGACTTATCGAAGACGAGGTCGAGGCCTTTAGAGCGAACCATGGCATTTACGGTTTCTTTGATTTCAGCAACGAGCTTACCCTCCATCTCGGAACGAGCAGTCATGTATTCGTTGGATGCCGCACGCTGAGCTTCGCCATACTCACGGCCTTTTACGTCCAATTCTTTACGAACCTTGCCACCCTGCTCCGCTGCCTCTCTTCTGACACTTTCAGATAACGAAGTATCGTTCATTGTCTTCATCAGCTCAACCATCTTGTCCTGAAGCTCCTGCATACCGACTTTCATCTGGTCTAGAGATTTGCGCTTTTCATCGGCCAAAGCATTAATTTCACCGACTTCGACCTCTGTCTTGTAGTAGCGATCAAGTGCGGCCTGCATATCGACCAAGGCGATCTTGATGTCCTGGGCTTGAACAGTCGAGCCCATAGCGAAAACTAAAGCACAAGCAGCTAGAGTAAGGGAACGGAGAGATTTGATCATGATGATTACAGAAAATGTAGCTAGCGGTTATCTAGTTCTATTCGAAGCAGTGTCACGCCTTAGGACGAATCATTAGAAATTGTATTAGAGGAAAGAAAAAAGATATCTGCACCGAGGTCCGAATCAGCACTGCGGTATCTATTACTTTGCTTTTCACCACGAGGGAAGCCTCGCTTCACTAAAAACAACAGATGCCGTGGTGATTACCACTGAGCACCCATCGTGAACTGGAAGCGGCCGCCTTCGTCGTTGAAGTTATCACCCTGAATTGGGAACGCGTAGTCAAGACGGACAGGAGAATTACCAAGGATGAAGAGACGAAGACCAAGGCCCCAGTTGGAATGAATCCCTGTGTCCGTTGTCCCAGTAGGTCCATCGGAAACTTCACCAACATCATAGAAAGCCGCGAGACGAATTTTCTCAACAATCGGATAGGTTGCCTCTGCCGTCACGTTCCATGACTGCTTACCACCAACGACTTCGTCATTGCTGCTCGGGTCGCGAGGCCCAACTTCACGATAATCGAAACCACGTAGGTTGTTAGCACCCCCAAGGTAGTGGCGAGTGAACAGGTGGTCTCCATCACTTGAGAGACGATAGCGACCGTGAAGATTGAAGATACCATCCATCGGCAATGCCCAGTGCTTAGCGACGCTGAGGGTAAGAATATTATCAGTAACATCGCCACCCAATCCTGAGAACTCGTAGCCAAGCTCAAACTTGTGACCAGAACGAGGCAAGAAGAGATTATCACGTGTATCTTGGGTGATCTGGAAACCAACAGAACTCTTGAAGAAATCACCTTCCTCAGCCCGGATGATCGAAGCAGGATTTGTTAAGGACCTGGCTGAATCAATCTCAATCTTCTCAGCGCGATATTCGATTGAGCCATAGGTGAACTCACCAAGCGATTTACGGAGAGAAATCGAGCCACCCAGATTGCTCTGCTCGTAGAGATCGCTGAGGAAGAGAAGGTCACGGTAAAACAGCTCCGTAGTAAGCGCCAAACGCTGCCCCATGAACCACGGCTCAGTGAACGAAAGAGAGAAATCACGACGCTCATCACCACCGCGCAGGTTCAAACGGAAGCGCTGTCCAGCACCAGTAAAGGTCTTCCAATTACCAATATCGAAGTTCGATTGCGTAATTTCAAGGAAACCAGTGACGCTATCGATAGAGCTAATACCTGCGCCAAAGTTAATGGAACCGGTTGGCTTCTCTGACACGCGGACAAGAAGATCCTTTTCGTCCATATAGCCAGTGTCGAGAGGAGAAATCTCAACATTGCTGAAATAGTTCATGTTCTCAAGACGGCGCTTGGTAACAAGCACACGACTGGCGTCGAAAACTTGACCTGGCTCCAGCGGAAGCTCACGACGAATAACATGGTCTTTTGTCTTACGGTTACCCTCGATATGAACTTGGCCAATTTGATAGGCCGTGCCCTCATAGATGTCGAGAACAACAGTTACAGCTCCATCACCAGCATCTTCGAAACGAGGATTAACGCGCGCCTCGATGTAACCCTTTGATCCATACTGGTCTCCGATCAGCTTAAGATCATCCTTCAGCTTGGCGCCCGAGAACTTGCTGCCGGCCTGCGTCTTCAGATAAGGAAACACTTGATCCTCAAGACTTAGATTCCGCACACCATTAATCTTGAGGCTTTCGACGAGAAAGGTTTCGCCTTCATCGATGGAGATGATCACATCAACGTATTTAGCGTCCACACGCTTGCGCGCTACGTTAACCACGCGCGCATTGAGAAAACCTTGATCACGATAGAGGTCCTCGATTGCCTGGACATCGGCGGCAAGCGTCTCAGGGTCTACCTGACCTGCGCCACGGAAAGTCGTGAGGAGACCTTTTTCTTTTTGATCCATCACAGTCTTCAAACGAGCTGAAGAGATGGCAGAGTTCCCAACAAAAGTTACTTCGCGGAGACTTCCCTGAGTGCCCTCGTTAATTGTATAAACAACGGGTGAAATACCCGCCGTGGTAGGCGCTCCAACTGCGTAGGTTACCGTTGACTCCGTAAACCCTTTCTTTCTGTAGAGCTCCTGAATCTCCTGGCGAGCCTCTCGCAATGCAGACTCATCGATTGACTGCCCCGGCTTGAGATCAATTTTCTTCTGAAGTTTTGAGGTAGCTATCAGAGTATTGCCTCGAAACTCCGCTCCGCCGTAAAGTGCCCGTGCCTGAACGACGACGGTGAGGGCTACCCCACCAGAAACGTTTTCAGAAAGGATCCGAGCATTTTCGACCTCACCGCTGGTGTAGAGGTTTTTCACATCCTCATCAAGGCGCGCAATCGACAGGCGATTTCCAACCTTGGTAGACATCTGCGAAAGGATTCGCTCTGGAGCAACTGTCTGAGCGCCAACGTATTCGACGTCCATGCTCTTGACCACCTTACCCTCCTGTGCTGATGCGGTAAGCGACCAAAACCCAACGACCGCAGCAACAGTGCAAGTCGAAAATCGATGAAGAAAGTGTTTCATAAATAGAAAAATGGGGACGCGGACAGGATCCGGCACACTGCAACTGATAGAGAACGCACCCTTGAGGTCAAGGCGTAAAATCGGCAAATTCTCAATTAAGTCTGTCTAGTCTATCTCTTTTGCGAAAGCTCGCAAGTCTTGCTATTATGCGCGCACAAGACTGAAAACCTCTTAATCTTTGAGATATTTTCGAGAAATTCTGAAAATTAAGAGAACTAAGCTATCATTTGCTCTTTAGTTTATGGAAGACTCTTTCCCCACGCCAGATTTGAACCAAGCAGGCGAGTTCGAAAAAAGTCTGCGCCCGCCAGACTTTGATGAGTTTTGCGGCCAGCAGAAAGTGAAAGATCGCCTAATGCTGATGATAGAAGCTGCCAAGCAGCGCGGAGACGCTCTCGATCATGTGTTACTCTGTGGCCCGCCGGGACTGGGTAAAACAACGCTGGCCAACATCCTCGCCCGAGCCTTCGGCTCTCAGCTGCATGTCACGAGCGGCCCTCAGATCGATAAGGCAGGCGACTTAGCGGGTGTTCTGACCAATCTCGGAGAGGGGGATTTTCTATTCATCGACGAAATCCACCGTCTCCACCCTGCCGTGGAGGAGTATATTTACCCGGCAATGGAGGACTTCAAGCTCGACATCATGATCGATCAAGGGCCAAACGCTCGAAGTGTCTCTCTATCTCTCCCGCCCTTCACTCTGATAGGAGCGACAACAAAGGCGGGCATGCTTACTCGCCCATTACTCTCTCGCTTCGGCATCACCAACCGACTCGATTATTATACCGCCGAGGAGTTAGTTTCGATCATTGAACGATCAGCCGGGCTCCTAGGTGTCGAGATTGACAAATCAGGCGCGCTTGCCATAGGCAAACGTAGTCGCGGGACGCCGCGCATCGCCAACGGTCTCTTGAGATGGGTTCGCGACTTTGCCCAAGTGCGAGCGGATAATAGAATCACAGGCAGAATAGCGGAGGAGGCCCTAGCCATGTTGGAGATAGATGAAGACGGTCTAGATGAAATGGACGTCAAAATCCTCGAGGCCGTCATCCACAAATATGGCGGTGGCCCGGTAGGTCTAAACTCCATAGCTGTCGCCGTGGGCGAAGATGAAGCAACGATCCATGAGGTTTACGAACCGTTTCTCATTTTGAAGGGGTTTTTGAAGCGCACCTCACGAGGGCGAGAGGCCTTACCCATTGCTTACGAAAAAATCGGTGCCCCGCTTCCAGACGCCCGACCACCACGACAAGGCGAACTGTTCTCAGACTTACCAGATAGCTGAACGCAACATGCTCACACGGCAGCTCCCCTGATGCTTTAGCAATCCGAGATATCAATTGTCATTTAGCTTCCCATCTGCCATACTGGAGGCTTTTGAGCGTTCGCTCTCGACTCCTACTGACACAACATGGCAGCCGACTCTCCAGATCTTATCCCAGCTTCCCCGGAGCGAAAGCAGGCCAAGCGCAAAACGGCCGCTAAAAAGGCAACGGCGAAGAAGAAGGCTGCCCGGAAGAAGCAGCCTAAGAAGGCGGCAGAAGCTCATTCCGAGGATCCCTATCTCTACAAAGAAGTGTTCGGGCTCATTCTGGGAGGGATCACTCTTCTATTTCTCTGGGCACTAATTTCCTATACGCCTGCGGATCTGCCTAACTGGCATCCTTTTAGCCGCATCTCCAGCGCACACAGCGAAACGGTAAACTTTGTCGGCCCAGTTGGCGCCATCATCGCAAGCTACGGATACATCGCTTTCGGGGCGGCAATCTTCCTCCTACCAGCTGTGCTCGCCTGGTGGACCCTTCAAGTCTTACGAGGAGCTAGACCTCTCACCTTTCGGAATACCGCAGCGCTGACCGGGCTTATCTTTGCAGGTGCCTGCTTGGTGGAGTTTCAGAACGTTTTCTTCCAGAATTGGCCATCTGCTTACAATCTGCCGAAAAGTGCAGGAGGGTTCGTCGGCTATGGCTTGGGACACAAGCTTTTTGAGCAATTCCTGGGCACGGCAGGATCCTTCATCATCGTCCTCATCGGCTATGCCATAGCTATGATCATCCTCACTGGTCTGCATCCTCTGCGGTTCGCGAGCCTGCTCAGAGAGCAGTCAGCCGAGTGGTGGGAACAGTTCAAAATATGGCAGGGTGAAAGACGTTCTCGCTCGCATGCACCACCGGCCCGCCGCCCCTCTCAGAAAAAAGCTGAGGTAAAGAAAAAAACGCCCCCTGTGGCTGCCATCAGAGCGGATGACGAACCAGAAAAGACTGAACAGGCTGACCTCTTCACCAACAGCGATCGCAAAATCATCGACGCCTCGGACAAACGCAGCGCCCGCCTTTCCCCGGAAGAGGCGCGCCAATCATTGTTCCCCAAAAAGAAGGAAGAAGAGAGCGATACCGTGCTGGGCGCCGGTCAGCAGTATCAAGACTACGAACTTCCCAACCTCGACATCCTCTCCTACGCCGAGGATGATCCGGATAATGAAACTAGTCACGATGAGCTAATCGATGTGCAGAACACGATCGTCAGCACTTTAGGGACATTTGGCGTGCCTGTAGAACCCGGTGACATTACGAAAGGCCCATCAATCACCCGCTACGAGCTCTACCCAAGTGCTGGACTGCGCGTAAATAAAATCACCGCTCTACAGGCTGACTTAGCCTTGGCTACTAAGGCCGAACGGATCAATATCCTCGCCCCTGTCCCAGGAAAGGATACCGTGGGAATCGAAATCGCCAACGACACCCGCGTGCCTGTCGCCCTGCGCGAGCTTTTCGAAGGCGATGAATTCCGCAACTCAAAAGCGAAACTCCCTCTAGCCCTAGGCAAGGATGTCTATGGCAATACCGTGGTAGGCGATCTAGCAAAGATGCCACACCTACTCGTAGCGGGTGCCACCGGTAGCGGAAAGAGTGTCTGCATAAACAGCATCATTGCCAGCCTGCTTTACCGCTTCACTCCTGATGAGCTGCGCTTCATCATGGTAGACCCAAAAGTGGTCGAAATGCAGCTCTACAACGACTTACCCCATATGGTGGTGCCTGTTGTTACAGACCCCAAGAAGGTGCTGCTAGCCCTGCGCTGGGTAATCAATGAAATGGAGAAACGCTATGCCCTCTTTGCCAAGATGGGCACACGGAACTTCGAAGGCTTCAACGAACTTCGTGCGAAACAAATCGCTGAAGAAGCAGAGGCCAAAGCAGAGGCCAAAGCGGTGGCTGAAGCAGCGGCGGCTGAGCAGGCAGCCGCACAAAAGGCACCCAACTCAGAAGAAAAAGCTCCTTGGGAGGATGACGCATCAGGCTTCTTAGCTGATGACGAGAAGAAGCCTGAAGGAGCTGACGAACTCGAACGCGAAGGGGGATTCCCAGCCGATGCAGCAGTCACCGGCACGCCTGAGAAACCAGCGGCTCCTAGCGGGCTAGACGCCATCAAGAACGCTCCAAGCATCGACATTGAGGTCGGCGAGACTCCACTCCCCAAGCACGCCAAGCAGCGTGCGGCCTCAGAAAGCGACGATCACATCGCCGAGGCCGAGGCTAATCCACACATCGATTTCAGCAACACACCTGACGAGGACCCTCTACCTGACAGCCTCCCCTATATTGTCGTGATCATAGATGAGCTGGCGGACCTCATGCAAACGGCACCCGCAGACGTAGAATCCGGCATCGCTCGCATTGCACAGAAGGCTCGTGCTGCCGGTATTCACCTCATCGTGGCAACACAAACACCACGCGCCGATGTGGTGACGGGAATCATAAAGGCGAATATCCCCTCGCGCGTAGCGTTCCAGGTTTCCTCCAAAATGGACAGCCGCATTATTCTCGATGTTAATGGCGCCGAAAACCTCGTCGGAAAAGGCGACATGCTCTACCTACCTCCTGGTAGCGCCACTCTCGTCCGCTCGCAGGGAGCCTTAATCACTGATGAAGAGGCACAGGATCTCGTCGACGCCTGTGCGGCCCAGGGAAAACCGAGCTTCGAGTCCGATGCTCATGCCGCTATAGAGACCGGTAATTTCGGCGATGACGATGGTGGTGAAGAGATAACCGACGCCGATGAAGAGATCATCCAGAAATGTCTGGAAGTGATCCAGCAAGAGCGCCGAGCCTCCACCTCACTGCTGCAGCGTAGACTTCGCCTCGGATATACGCGAGCGGCACGAATGATTGACATCCTCGAAAGCCGTGGGATTATTGGTCCAGGTGATGGTGCCAAACCACGCGAGATCCTCATCGAGCTGGATGGGGAAGAGTATTAGAGATATGGGCGACGGTGCGCGAGAGCACGCTTGGTTTCTTACCTCTCGCTATCTCACCATCGCTTGGCAGCCCCTTGAGCCGGGCGCTGCACTATGACCGGCAGGCAAATTGGATCGGTTGCGTGCCACTTACTTCCTGTGCCCCCCGAGCGAGATTGCGATTCAT
>JAHDIL010000048.1 GCA_020630835.1 Verrucomicrobiota bacterium | reverse complement strand
AATCGATCTTACCATACTGACCGGAACCACCGGACTGCTTCTTGTGCGTGTAGCTATCGTCGATCTGCTTAGTGATTGTCTCACGGTAAGCCACCTGAGGAGCTCCCTGCTCGACCTCAACTTTGTGAGTTCGCTTAAGAATGTCTACTTTAATGTCCAGGTGCAACTCGCCCATGCCCTTAAGAATGGTCTCACCGGAGTCAGGATCTGTCTCAACGTGGAAAGAAGGATCCTCTTTGATCATACGCCCAAGAGCCTCACCAAGTTTGTCGGCCTGTCCCTTGTCTTTAGGGGTGATCGCGACCGAGATCACTGGATCCGGGAAGGTCATCGGCTCCAATGTCGCGGGATTCTTAGGATCACAAAGGGTATGACCCGTTTGAACATTTTTGAGACCTACGAGAGCAACAATGTCTCCCGCTTCAGCGGAATCGCGATCCTCACGGCTATCAGCGTGCATCTCAACGATCCGGCCGATACGCTCTGTCTTGCCCGTAAAGGTATTGAGGACGGTATCACCTTTCTTCACCGAACCTGAGTAGACACGGGTGAAAGTCAATGAACCATACTGGTCATCCATGATCTTAAAGGCGAGAGCTCGCAGTGGGCCGTCAGCCGTGACAATCGCCTTCTCCCCAGTCTCGTTACCCTCCATGTCCACCTCTGGCTGAGCGGGAACTTCGGTCGGATTTGGCAGAAAGTCGACAACAGCATTAAGGACGAGCTGGATGCCTTTGTTCTTGAACGCAGAACCACAATAAGTCGGGAAGAAGTCCAAATTGATCGTTCCCTTACGGATGCAGGACTTGAGAGTCGCCTCATCAGGAACATTTCCTTCGAGATAGGCCTCCATGACGTCGTCATCAGCCTCTACAGCCGTCTCGATCATTTCTTCGCGATACTGCTCAGCCTTCTCTTTCAGATCGTCTGGGATTTCTTCGATAGTGAAATTCTCAGGCTGTCCGGAGTCATCCCAGATGTGAGCCTTCATCGTCATCAGGTCGACAACACCTTTGAAGTCATCCTCGATACCGATAGGCAGGACCATGACAAGAGGCTTGGCTCCAAGCACTTCTTTCACTTGGTTAACGACCCGATAGAAATCAGCGCCAATACGGTCAAGCTTGTTGACGAAAATAAGACGAGATACTTCCGACTCGTTAGCATAGCGCCAGTTAGTTTCTGACTGGGGCTCAACCCCACCCGAACCACAGAACACGCCAACGCCGCCGTCGAGCACTTTCAGGGAACGATACACCTCAATAGTGAAGTCTACGTGACCAGGAGTATCGATAATGTTTAGGCGGTGATCATTCCAGAAGCATGTCGTAGCAGCCGACTGAATGGTGATTCCGCGCTCCTGCTCCTGCTCCATGAAGTCAGTGGTCGCGGCGCCGTCGTGCACCTCACCTGTCTTGTGAATTTTTCCGGTCAGCTTGAGGATTCGCTCTGTAGATGTGGTTTTCCCCGCGTCAACGTGAGCGAAGATGCCGATATTTCTGTATTTGGACAGGTCAGTCATTGCCTTTTATAGGGTTTTAAATTGCCGATTTTGCGAGCGTATAGTTGTCCAAAGAACTGGGAAGGCAACCGGAAAGTCACCTCTTGCGTGGTTTTCGGCAGCTGAGCCCCCGACGCAAAAAAAAGGCGGATGCTATCCGCCCTCTTTCCGGCGGTTTAGCCCGCCTTTGTTGGCTCCTCTATTTAGCCTCGTCTATCAAGGCTTAGCCTTTCCTGCTGCCTTTGCTTTCTTTTTCCGGTCGGGGTGAGTTGATTCACGCACGGGATCCTGGTCAGGGACTTCTAAAATCCGCCTCTGCTCAGCGATTTTCGCTTTCAAGTCCTCCGTGATGGCAGCGTAGTCTGCGTTTCCATAAACAGTTTGGAGTTCATCAGGATCTGATTCCAGGTCATAGAGCTCCCACTCCCCAAGTTGGTAGAAATGGATGAGCTTATGCTTACCCGTCGTCACTCCATAGTGCCGAGCCACACTGTGATATCCCGGAAACTCGTAGTAGTGGTAATAGAAAGAGTCGCGCCAATCGTTGGGCTTCTCCCCCTTCATCAGCGGGACTAGGCTCCTACCCTGCATATCCCCCGGGATAGGCGCGCCAGCTAAATCCAGAAAGGTCGGTGCAAAGTCCACGTTCGATACGATCTCATCAACTACCTGACCAGCCTCCATGGATTTGGGCCAGCGAACGAGCAGTGGCACACGCAAGGACTCCTCATACATCCAGCGCTTGTCATACCAACCGTGCTCGCCGAGATACCAGCCGTTATCCGAAGAGTAAATGACGATAGTATTTTCAGCCAGACCCGATTCGTCGAGATAATCCAGAAGCTCACCCACGGCATCGTCTACCGACTTCACCACTCGGAGGTAATCTTTGGCGTAGCGCTGATACTTCCACCTGACGATCTCCTCTAGCGTCATGGAATCCCGCTTTTCCAGGAAAGCCTCGTTTTTTGGTCCGTAGGCTTCTTGCCAGAGTTGTAGCTGCTCCTCATTGAGATAGTGTGGGGGCACGAACTTTAGATCTCGATCATTGAGATGGTCGCTGATCATCATCTCCTGATTCTTCGATGCGGAGCCACGCCCCTCATAACGGTCAAACAACGTAGCAGGCTCGGCCAGTTCGACGTCATCCAGCCAGTTAAGGTATTCAGGCGCAGGCTGCCACTCGCGGTGGGGGGCCTTATGCTGAGTCATCAGCATGAATGGTTTACTCGGATCACGCTCCTTTTTGAGCCACTGCAGTGTTTTATCGGAGATAATGTCGGTGGTGTAACCGACGTTCTTCTCAAGAGTCGCTTTTGCCTCGCTCCCGCCTGTATCCAAGGACGGATTGTAATAGGGACCCTGACCTTTCAGAATATCGAAATGATCGTAACCCTGAGGGGTAGCTTTCAAGTGCCACTTCCCAATAACCGCCGTCTCATACCCTACCTTGCGCAAAAGCTTCGGGAAAGTCTGCTGATCCATGTTGAACAGATCTCCATTCTGCACAAACCCGTTTTTGTGACTGTATTTACCAGTCTGGATCACCGCGCGACTCGGTCCACAGATGGAGTTCGTCACATAACATCGATCAAAACGAGCCCCCCCCTTAGCAAGACGATCAAAATTAGGAGTCACGATCCGCGTGTCGTCGTAGGCGCTCAACGTTTGCGTGCAATGATCATCCGTGAAGATGAAAATGATGTTGGGCTTTTCGGCGGCACAGAGTAGACCGCTGGCGAGGATACTCGTGAGACTTAGAATGACAGTTTGGCGTAGGTTCATAAAATGGTGGCTGCTAGGTTTAGAAATTCGGCTGTAGATACTACGGTATCTCAGGTGGATTCTTAGGACTCCGTATCTTTTTGCTGTATGCGGGGTCCTTTTCAGGCATTTTCAAGAGGGTCCTGTGCTCAGCAATCTGTTCTTTGAGGCGCTTTTCTATCGAAGCGTAGCCAGAGTCCCCGTAAACCGACTGCATCTCATCAGGATCTTTTTCTAAATCGTAGAGCTCCCATTCATCAAGCTGGTAGAAATGAATGAGTTTGTGCTTTCCATCAGTCACACCATAGTGCCTAGCGACACTATGGGCCCCTGGATACTCGAAGTAGTGGTAGTAGAATGATTCCCTCCAATCGGCAGGAGATTCACCTTTTAGAAACGGAACCAGGCTCGCCCCCTGAAAATCATCCGGGATACTGACTCCCGCAAGTTCCAGAAAAGTGGGGGCAAAATCCACATTCGAAACGATAGGCTCTATGATAGTTCCTTCTCTCACTTGACCTGGCCACCTCACAAGAAGCGGAACCCGAAGGGACTCCTCATACATCCACCGCTTATCAAACCAGCCATGTTCGCCAAGATACCACCCATTGTCGGATGAATAAATGACAACCGTGTTCTCTGCCAAGCCCGCCTCATCCAGATAGTCGAGCAATTCGCCTACGGCATCATCCATAGACTTCACAGTTCGGAGGTAATCCTTGGCGTAGCGCTGATACTTCCATCGCACTACCTCTTCCTCCGTCATCGAGTCTCGCTTCTCCAGGAAAGCCTCGTTTTTTGGTCCGTAGGCTTCCTGCCAGAGGCGCAGCTGTTCCTTATTGAGATAGCCTGGGGGCACGAGCTTTAGATCGCGCATATTAAGATTTTTGGCGATGCTCATTGTCTGGTTCTTGGAAGCCGACGATCGTCCCGAGTAATCATCAAAAAGCGTAGGCGGCTCTGGCAAATCAACGTCGTCCAACCATGTCAGATACTTTGCTCCTGGCTGCCAGTCTCTATGCGGCGCCTTATGCTGTGTCATAAGCATGAAGGGCTTCTCAGGATCGCGGCCCGACTTCAGCCATTCTAGAGTTTTTGCTGATATAACATCGGTTGTATAGCCAGTATTTTCCTCCTGCGTAGCCTGTGCTGCAATTCCTCCCGTAAGCATCGGCGGGTTGTAGTAGGGCCCCTGGCCAATCAATACATCAAAATGATCAAAGCCTTGAGGTGTTGTCTTAAGGTGCCACTTACCTATCACCGCGGTCTCATACCCCCCTGCCCTTAGGAGCTTTGGAAACGTCTGCTGACTACCATCAAACGAATCGCCATTCTGCATAAACCCATTCAAGTGGCTGTATTTCCCCGTTTGAATCACGGCACGGCTGGGGCCACAGATCGAATTCGTAACGTAGCAAGTGTCGAAACGCGCTCCTTCCAGAGCCAAACGGTCGAGATTTGGGGTCGCTATTCTCGAGGGATCATAGGCACTCAGAGCCTGTGTGCAATGATCGTCGGCAAAGATGAAAACGACGTTGGGCTGAGCGCCATTTTCAGCAAGGGCCACCCCCCTAATAAAGAACGAAAGCAACACAAGGAATATCACCGAAGATCTTGAAATTCTCATTAAAACCACTGTTACCGTCTCTCTAGCTTCGGGGAAGACCGTGAATGCGCGAAATTTTTGTGGCAGATTGAAAAGGAGTCAGATTTGCATACCCCCAGAGCGACATATTCGTCACCTTGCACCTTTGCGAATCCTCGCTACGCTTCGCATTTTCCGCATGTCTGAGAGATTGAAGATTACCTGCATTGGAGCCGGCTACGTCGGCGGACCCACCATGGCTATGATAGCCCATCGCTGCCCGTCTATCGATGTGACGGTAGTGGACATGAATGAAGAACGGATCGCGGCATGGAATGACGCAGACCTCCAGAATCTCCCTGTCTATGAGCCTGGACTCGACGCGATTGTAGGCGAAGCACGAGGCCGAAATCTCTTCTTTTCCACCGATGTGGCTTCCGCTCTAAAGTCGGCCGACATTATCTTCATTTCTGTAAATACACCGACGAAAACATACGGGGAAGGTGCCGGGGAAGCTGCCGACCTCCGCTGGATAGAAAAGTGTGCTCGACAGATCGCCGAGACTATCGATGGCCCTGCCATTATCGTCGAAAAATCGACAGTCCCCATCCGCACAGCGGCCATGATAAAAACGGTGCTAGAGGCTAATGGTCGAGGCGATGATGTAGACGTCCTCTCCAATCCCGAGTTTTTGGCTGAAGGCACAGCTATGGCGGACCTTGCCGATCCGGACCGCGTCCTCATAGGCGGAGAAAACCCCCAGGCTATCGAAAAGCTAGTCTCGGTCTACGAGCACTGGGTCCCACGAGACCGCATCCTGACGACCAATTTGTGGTCGTCAGAGCTGTCGAAACTCACCGCCAACGCCTTCCTCGCGCAGCGTGTGTCGAGTATCAACTCCATCTCAGCTCTCTGCGAGGAAACGGGAGCCGATGTAGGCGAAGTCGCACGAGCCATCGGTTCTGATTCGCGCATTGGCCCGAAATTCTTGCAGGCCTCCGTGGGTTTCGGTGGATCATGCTTCCAAAAAGACATTCTCAACCTCTCCTATCTCTGCGATTATTTTGGCCTCCCTGAGGTCGCTGATTACTGGCGAAGTGTCGTAAAGATGAACAACTGGCAGAAACACCGTTTCGCTCAGCGTATCATCAAGAACCTCTTCAACACCGTGGCCGACAAACGCATCGCTATCCTGGGTTTCGCCTTCAAAAAAGATACGAATGACACGAGGGAGGCTGCAGCTATCTATGTATGTCGCGACCTTTTGATCGAGAAAGCGCATCTTGCCATCTACGATCCCAAGGTTTCATTAGAGCAACTGATCACCGACCTCGAGTATGCAGGCATCACCGATGCCCGGGAAAGAGCCGAACGGGGTGAAATCGTCATGACCAGTGATGCCTACGAGGCTACTGAACAAGCCCACGCTGTCGCTTTGCTGACGGAGTGGGATGAGTTTAAAGACCTAGATTATCAGCGCGTGTATGAGACTATGCCGAAACCCGCGCACTTTTTTGATGGTAGGCGGCTGCTGGATCTTGGGCATTTGAGGAAGATCGGATTTACCGCTTATTCAATTGGATCCGGGATCCAATAATGTTGGCGCTCCGATCGCGACGAGTGCAGTAGAGTTTTCTATCGGAAAAATTACCGCATTGCCATCTACGCTAGCCACGAAAAGGAGCGAGGTTCGGATAACGATAGACCGGCCTAAGCAGAACTCTCAAGCTCAGGGGTTTCGGCGTTCCACGAGTTCACACTCGCGGCTACGCTAGCTTTGACTGATCTACCAGAGATGTAGCAGCGACCGCAAGGTCGTGGACCTTGTTCAAAAACAGTAGCTCAGGGCTTTCGGCGTTCCACGAGTTTACACTCGCGGCTACGCTAGATTCCACATTCCTCCTGACAATGAAATAGAAACTCATCACCAATCAACCTAGATTGGCGATCATCTGCTCTAGCTCAGCAGCACGGTCTTGCCAGTGTTGCTGGCGCTCTTTGGTCTCCGCAATAACGGCCTCGGGGGCACGACTGACAAAGTTTTCGTTGGCGAGCTTGGCGTTCACCTTTTTGACCTCAGCCTCTGTTTTCGTCAACTCTTTCTGTAGGCGCTCACGCTCAGCATCGACATCGATCAACCCATCAAGTGGCAGGAAAAGCTTCCCTATCGCGGTGAGAGCAGCGGGCACACCTTTCTCAGCCTGAAAATCTGGTTGAATAATCAACTCAGCACCACGGGCTAGAGTCAAGAAAACCTCTGCCTCAGAGAATTCACCGTCAATTGGGTCAAGAATGAAGCTAACATCCTTCTTGGCTCCTAGACCATACTCAGCTTTGAGATTTCGGGCTCGGCCCACAGCTTCGTATACGTTAGAGACCTGCTCTTGCGCCGACTTCACTCGCGCGGCAGGGATCTCAGCGAGAACGGATGTCTTAGGCACAGGCGTGAGCATCAGGAATGTCTCATCATCGCCAAACCCCATCTTCTCCCACAACTCTTCTGTAAGGTGGGGCATAACGGGATGCAGAAGCATCAGAAAGCGCTCCAGCACGACGTCCATCGTCGTCAAGGTAGCCTGACGCTGACTCTCACTAGCTGTATCAGAAAAATCTCCCTTGGTAGACTCCAGATACCAATCACAATATTCACTCCACCAGAAATCATACAGGAGCTGAGTCAACTCGTTAAAGCGATAGTCGTCGTAGGCATCCACCAAATCAGACTCAAGCTTTTCGAGTTTCGCTAGGATATCAATAGCGTAGATGGAGAGGTCATCAACGGGAAGCTGGCGCTCCGTAATCGCTCCCTGCATCTGCCGATAGCGGGCAGCGTTCCACAACTTATTTGCAAAGTTCCGACCTTCGACGATTTGATCTTCATCGTATCTAACATCAGTGCCAGTGGGCGCGATACGCATAAGTCCAAAACGCACTCCATCAGCTCCAAATTGATCGATCAAGTCCAATGGATCGGGAGAATTCCCCAGAGACTTAGAGAGTTTCCGCCCTTTCCTGTCGCGAATAATACTCGTAAAAAATACGTTCCTGAACGGCAACTCCCCCTGCCAGCGGTATCCGGCCATGATCATACGCGCGACCCAGAAAAAGATAATGTCAGGACCCGTGACAAGATCTGCTGTCGGGTAAAACTTCGCCAGCGTAGAAGTCGAATCTTCCGTGCTGGACCGCATGGTAGCGAATGGCCAGAGCCAACTAGAGAACCAGGTATCGAGCACATCCTCGTCACGCACCCAATTTTCAGGATCAGAGGGCGGGAACCGGCATCTTTCAGGTCTAACGATTCGCGGTTTTTAAGCTCGTCAGCCATTTCCTTACGATACCAAACCGGGATCTGATGCCCCCACCAAAGCTGGCGGCTAATACACCAATCTTGGATACCATCCATCCAGAACGCGAAGGTCTTTTTCCATCGCGCAGGCCGAAAGCGGATTTCGTCATTGGCTACCGCTTCCGCGGCTTCTTTCTGACAAGGGTAGCGGAGAAACCACTGCATGGATATGCGCGGCTCGATCGGGACATCTGCACGCTCACTAAATCCGACATTATTCTCGTAATCTTCCACGCGAACGAGTTGCCCCATCTCCTCGAGCTTCTCAGCAGCTTTCTTGCGCGCCTCAAAACGCTCCATTCCGGAGAATTCCGGACCGGCGAGCTCATTCAATGTCCCATCTGGGTTGAAGACATCTATAATTTCGAGATCATTTTTCTGCCCTATTTCAAAGTCAGCTTTGTCGTGAGCTGGAGTCACTTTGAGAACACCTGTTCCAAATTCAGGATCAATGTGTTCATCAGCAATGACGGGGATTTCCTTCTCAGGGAACGGGCGAATCGCCGTCTTACCGATAAGGTCGGCGTAACGCTCATCTTTGGGATTCACAGCGATAGCGCTATCGCCCATCAAAGTCTCGGGACGCGTCGTAGCGATCTCTACCCAGCGGTCTTGTTCACCAGCAATGCGGTAGCGCATGTAGTAGAGCTTGGAGCGCTGCGGCTTCATGATGACCTCCTCATCACTTAGCGCGGTCAAGGATTTCGGACACCAGTTGACCATCCTCTTCCCCCTGTAAATAAGGCCTTCCTCAAAGA
>JAHDIL010000047.1 GCA_020630835.1 Verrucomicrobiota bacterium | reverse complement strand
CTGACTGCGTCCGCAGGGATCGCTCGGAATAAATTCCTCGCAAAAATTGGCTCTGACTGGAACAAGCCTGACGGTCAATTCGCTCTTTTGGATGAGTCCTCTATTGAGATCTTTCTGCAGGAATTGCCCGTGGAGAAAATCTGGGGAGTGGGGAAGCAAACTGCTAAGCGCCTTCATCGGCATCATCTACGCACATGTGGCGATCTACAGAAATGGGAGGAATACGATTTGATGCGGGTTTTTGGGAAATTTGGCCGCAGCTTATATCGCCTATGTCGAGGGCACGATGAGCGCCCAGTCAACCCTAGCCGCCAACGCAAATCGATCAGTAGCGAGCGGACCTTTCGCGAAAACATCGATGATCTGGCACTCGCTCAGGGCAAGCTGCAAGACCTTCACGCAGAGATTAGTGCCTCCCTTCAGGGCAAGCTTGCTGGACGACGAGTAAAGGAAACTTTCGTGAAGCTTAAATTCGACGATTTCACCATCACCTCTATCCAGACAGCAACCTTGACGCTTGATGAACCTACCTGCGCCGCCCTCTTAGCCGAAGCTTGGACTCGCCGAGGGTGTCGAAAGATTCGCCTTCTCGGGCTAGGTGTTCGCTTTCATCCCGAGAGTGAACCACTCGCTGTGCAGATGGAGATGTTTTAGAAGGCTTTCGAAAAATCAAGCGCTAGGCTCTGCGTCCTATGCTTTTTGCTATCTCGAGCCTCACAACGCAATTCTAGCTATACCCCGAGGGAATTTTAGTTAGGGGTAAGCTACTCTCCAATCAGCATACGCATCATGTTCTCGGCTAATTGGGGTTTCGTATCTCTTGGCAACTCTACGACTTGACCATCTGCAGAAAACAAGGTGATCTCATTGTGGTTGACTTCAAAGCCCGACCCCTCTTCGTCAACCCGATTCGCTGCGATCCAGTCGCAGCCTTTGCGCGCCAACTTCTCTCGGGCGTAGCGCTCCAGCTCCTGAGTCTCCGCTGCAAAGCCGACAAGGGTTTTCCGATACCCAAAAACCTCACGACAACTACCCAGTATATCTTTGGTTGGCATCAGGGTAAGGTTGAGATCAGTCCCTTTCTTTTTTAGCTTATGCTCCTCCATGCGGATGGGCGTATAGTCTGCCACCGCGGCGCAGCAGACAACAAGATCCATCGGCTCAATGCGCGCTTCCACCGCACCATACATCTCCGAAGCCGTCATAACGCTGACCAACTTGACCCCGGCAGGCGGGTCCAAGCATACGGGCCCTGACACAAGCGTAACCTCACATCCAGCGACCACAGCAGCCTCGGCCAAAGCGTAGCCCATCTTTCCAGACGAGCGATTACTGAGGAAACGGACAGGATCGATGGGCTCGCGGGTGGGTCCAGCTGTTATCAACACCTTTTTCATACAGTGCTAGCTTATTAGCATTATTTGAGAAACTTTTCGCAAGCTTCTACGATGCCTTCTACTGGCCACAACCTTCCCGCTCCTTGGTAACCACAAGCTAGCATGCCATCCTCCGGCCCTATCCATTGCGCTCCGCGCTTAGTTAAGACCTCACGATTGTTCAGAGTCGCTGGGTGATCCCACATCTTGCCATTCATAGCAGGCGCTAGCAGGAGGGGCGCTCGAGTAGCCAGATGAATCGCGGTTAGCGCATCATCAGCTATCCCATTCGCAAATTTGGCCAAAATGTTAGCGGTCGCCGGAGCCACTAGAAAAAGATCAGCGGTATCGGCCAGCTCGATATGGCCTGGATGCCAATCGGACTTCTCGTCATAAAGGTCTGCTGTGACCGGATTCCGCGAAAGCACCTGCAATGTAAGCGGCGTAATGAACTCGCAGGCATCTTTCGTCATGACCACCCGCACATTGTAGTCACGTTTAGTGAGCTGGCTCGTTAGGTCAGCAGCTTTATAGGCCGCTATCGATCCACTAACGCCCAGAACGATTGTTTTACTCATAGCATGATATTTCTTAACTCTCATCCCCCCCCATCATACGAGCTGTTCGCTGACGCTCCGCTATAATGATAGAGTAAAAATTGGCAAAGTCACGATCCCGGTCCTCACTGACAATGGTATAGCTATAGTGTGGCCACGATTTCATTTCCTCGCGTGCTGTCTCTAGGCGGATCCGGACTTGGTCATCCGTTTCCGTGCCTCGATTCGCCAATCGGCGCATAAGGGTCTTATCCGAATCTAGCACAATGAAGATGTCGACAAGGGCCAATCGCACCGCTGGATCCTCATGCGCACGCAGAGCTGCCACTCCCTGCACATCCAGATCCATCAAAACATCGATTCCCTCGTCAAGTCGCTGGAAGACCTCACTCTTTAGGGTTCCGTAAAAATTGCCGTGGACCTCAGCGTATTCTAAAAACTCGCCAGCCTGCACTTTTCTGAGAAAATCGTCACGAGAGAAAAAATGGTAGTCTTTCCCATCCGTCTCTCCCTCGCGCGGAATGCGCGTGGTTGCAGAAGTCGCATACTGGGCATGCGAATCCTGGGCCGTCAACCGATGGCAAAGCGTTGTCTTCCCGCTGCCTGATGGGCCAGACACCACACAGAGCATGCCTTTCCGAGGAGACGGAAGCCGATACGAGTCATTCGCCATAAGAGTGAAGAATTTAGCTGCCTATCAATTGTGAAAACCAGATACCGCACTTGTAGTAGAGTGGTATTCCTAAAGTCAGATTGAACGGGAAGGTGACCCCCAAGGCAAGCATGAGATAAATGCCTGGACTTGCTTTCGGCAGAGCGATACGAACAGCTGCCGGGGCAGCAATGTAGGAGGCGCTCCCCGTCAGAGCTCCAAAAACAGCTGCACCGCTCGGATTCATGCCAGCCAGCGTTCCTGCCATGACACCCAAACTACCATTGATGATGGGTAGGATGATCCCACAAAGCACAACGGGTAGCCCAGCATTTCTAATATCCTGAAAGCGGCTGGCTGCAACAAGCCCCAGCTCCAACATAAAGAGACAAAGCACCCCATAAAACGGTGTTTTGAAAAATGGACTGATTAAGTCGATGCTTTCGGGCGAGGAAATGGCACCGATAAGCAGGCCGCCGACCAGCAGGATAATGCTTTTTCCCGTCACAATTTCGTGGATAGCCCTACCCAGACTGGCTTTCTGACGGGGCTTTTTAGGCACAGTATCCGAAGGATTCTGCCCCCCTTTGAGCCTTGCCAACAAAAGCCCTACAATAATACCCGGAACTTCCAAAATGGCTACGAGAGCAGGGAGGTAGCCCTCTGGACGAATGTCCATACGAGATCCAGCATCGAGAGCAGCAAGAAAGGTAACGGCACTGACAGAACCGTAGTGAGCGGCGGTCGCTGAGGCATCCAAAAGATTACACTTACCCAGCTTTCTAAGAAAGAAAAAGGCGATCAGTGGCGTCAAACCGCCCAGCACTAGAGTCGCGACGATGGGCAAAATCAATTCCGACAACGGGGTCTGCTGGATAGCGACTCCCCCTTTGATTCCAATGGCGAAGAGCAAATAGATCGAGATCGCCTGATACATCACGCTGGGTATCGAGAGATCACTCTTGATCCACTTCGCAATGATGCCAATAAAGAAGCTCAGAACGACGGGTGAAAGCAAATTAGCCAGAAGCAATTCCATAGAGAATAGAATCCCATCAGGGAGGGGTTAGCCAACTAGGTTGGCCGCCCATCGTTCCACCTTCCCTGCAATGATGCAATCGGAAAGGTGGACACCCAACGCCCTCACGCTGTCGCGAAATCTTGGACGCGGCTAGCTATTCCTCACTGTTTGGGAGCAGCGTCACTCGCAAATCCCTGAAATCAGCATGGCCATCAGATAGGTAAAAATTCACACCAGTTTTTTTCGATGCCAACGCTGAATGCGCGCCAAATAGCGTGTATTTCCCAACATCAACCCGAACTTTATCCCCAAAATTCGCGATTCGTATCGAGATCCATTCATCTTCTGGAAGCGCCACAGCCTGGGTGTCGAGAATCTGGAAATCAGGGTCTTTCCCGCCACCCTCCTTCTGGTCTTTTATCAACTGGATTCGGTCTCTGAAAAGATCCACCCGGTAGAGATGATGATCCACACCATCCTTCCGGGCATTCAAGATGCCAATCGTATGACGATCTGCTGATTGAAAGCGTAGAGAATACTCCAAGCTGGCATACTGATGAGGGGCCTCGACATGCAGTGACGCTCCATGCGCCTCCTCCGGAATCTCTGCCCCTGAGAACATTCCATCTGCTATTGTCCACGCGCCCTTCACTCTAGCTACCGAATGCTCTGTCGATCCACGGGCATCGAATACCACAGCCTCTTGCTTGCGATTAACAAATCGGTCGTTGAGCAACACCGGATTAGCCACTTTGCCCGGTTCGCGACGTTCTTCGGCAAGCCTTTCATCAAATTCTTCCGATAACTTTTGCAAACGCTGGGCCACCGCTTTGTGACGACCAAGCACGTTCTCCGACTCAGAAATATCGTCTGAAATACGAAAAAGGGATAGTGGAATCGGGAGATTATCCGTTTTTCCCGCGATGCCATCAGCCCCTGGTTCTATAAGAGTGTGCGTCACTGAAGGCAAAAAGAGTTTCCACTCACCCGCCCTCACCGCGCGGCGCTTCACTTTTTGAAAATGAAACTCCCCCCACGAAGTGGCCAGATTTTCTCTTTTCATTTGGGGCACAACATCATGTCCATCCACATCGCAGGCTAGCTCACTTTCGAATCCTAAAATAGCAGCTAAGGTCGGTAGTAGATCAAGGTTAGTCACCAAAGGTTCGACAACCCCTCCCTCTGGGAACATCTTTGGATACCGAAAAAAACAGGGGACACGAAACCCTCCATCGAACAAGGTATGCTTGCCATCTCTGAACGGCGCAGCGCTACCACCGTGATTGCCATAAGACAACCATGGCCCATTGTCCGAGGTGAATATGACTACCGTGTTTTCGACCAGGCCATTTTCTTCAAGACTCGTAAGGATCCTCCCTACCGAAAAATCAAGTTCCTCAAGCACATCCCAATAAAGGTTATCTTCATTCCGCCCTCTAAATTCATCGCTCACCGCGAGCGGGACATGTGGCATAGGATACGCCACGTAACCAAAAAACGGCTGTTTTCCCGACCTCTCCACAAATTGAATTACTTCATCCGTAAGCTTTTGTGTAAGCAAATTCTGATCGTGCATCGACAGTTCATTATCGATCACCTGATTTCCCATCAGCAGAGGCAAGGGAGGGAACTTATCACCATGACTCGGATGCTCGGGCCACATATCGTTCGAATACGGAATACCAAAAAACTCATCAAACCCGTGCTGGAGCGGCAAAAACGGCAATTGGTCGCCGAGATGCCATTTCCCAAACGCAGCCGTTCGATATCCTAGCTCCCGCAGATACTCGGGGAGTATGCGTTCTTTCGGATTGATACCAATACGACTTGCCGGCCCAATCGCGCCACTTAGGCCTACCCTTTCAGGATACATCCCCGTGAGCAACCCGACTCGCGACGCCGTGCAAACGGATTCGGCCACATAGAAATCCGCAAACCGTATACTCTCTTCAGCTAGGCGATTAAGATTAGGCGTCGGCAAATCTAAGTCTGACTGAACTCCGACATCGGCATACCCAAGATCATCACAAAGAATAATCAAAATATTCGGACGCGCATCTGCCCCAATCTCTTCGGCCTGGCATAGCGCTCCAAAGGCAACAATGGTTTGAACAAAAAAACTCCTCGCTGCTTGCCACAGAATATATTTCACCCTCATAAAGATCTGAACGTTTTAGTTGCTAATAGCTCGAGCAGAAGCGTCCTCGCACGGAGATCACCAGCGGCTTGGAGGCGCAAGACCACCGTCTTAACCTCGTTTCGCTCTTTATAGTTCAGCTTCCGACCTGTCCCATACTCTAACATCCTCACACCTAACCCAAATCCAAATTGATCAATATTTTGAATTATCCACTGCCGAAGATCCTCAACACTAGCAAGAGTTTTCCCATCGAAAGTCTCTACCTGTGCCTCGATCAAGGCACCAGTTTCATAAGCTCCTCTCACTCGACCAATCGGATTAAAGCTCTCCAACACTACGCCAAAAGGGTCAATTTTTTGATGGCAACTTACGCAGCCCTTGTGAGCAGTATGTTTCTGGAGAAGATCGGCGGGAGTTTTGGCCCCGTTCGTATCAGGAGTGATGGCAGGAACTGCCTCTGGTGGGCCCGGTAAGTTTCTCCCAAGAATAGACTCCAAAAACCACACCCCTCGATGCACAAGCTCGGTATCCACACCATTCGAAGTAGCCATCATAGGCGCCGCCATTCCAATCAGCCCTCGGTTAGAATGACCGGGGGGGATAGAAATTCTTTCGGGAAATATTTGGTTGGCCGGGTGCCGATCTAGTGCCAAGACACCGGGGAGCCGGTAGATCTCAGTCGCAACATAAGGGCTGGTGTAAACAAAATCGGGATTAAAGAATTCTTCGAGCAGTCGATTCTCACTCACCATGACCTCAAAGAACTTTATCGGCTCCTCTTCCACACCTTTTAGAAGCCTATCATTGAAATGAAACTTCTGGTCCGGCATAATCTGTCGAATCTCAGTAATACGCAGCCACTGACTTACAAACGCCTTATAAAAGTTCTGAGAGATAGCCCCCTTCAGCAGATTGTCAGCTTGTGCCTGAACTCCTGCCGCTGAAAAAAGCGTATCAGCCACTTGAAGAAGGGCTCCAGATGGAGGTCTCGAGGTCAGCATGAAGGAAAGCCGAGCAGCCAACGCTTCGCCTTCTGAAGCATTTGGATGCTGATGAAAGATAAAGCGATCACTCACCAGCAGCTTCGCGACAAGACTTCTAGTGACATCATTAATAGTGGCACTCGGAGTTTTTGCAGTTGCGATGATCAAGTCAATGTATGAGTTCACCTCGTCCTCAGTAGGCTGAGAACGGAACGCGCGCCCAAGCATCGCCCTAACCCATGGCATGAGTATGCCTCGATCCAAAGTCAGATCCCATTCTCCAAAACTCTTTCCTTCTTTAAGGAGATGCGCATAGAAATGCTTTAAATTCTGCTCAATGCGTTGATCTTCAGGAGACCAGTAGGGAGCAGTCGGACCTTCCACAGTGACCCCTGAAAGCCCGACAGCCGGGCCATGCTCGAAATGATGATTAACCAAATTTTCGGCATACAGGGCTCGTGTTTGGTTCATCCAGTCTATGAGCTTCTTGTAATCCGGATGCTCCTTATCGACGGAAGCATTGCGGTGCTCATCAGTCTGCGACAAAGCAACGAGTTTTCGATAGCCATCAGGACCTCGCCACTTATTCGGGTCACGCAAGTCAGCGGAGAGAAACACTGACAAGAAGTCTGGATGCTCCTCGAAGAAATCATCTAAATACTCTTTGAATAAGCCTCCCTCGAGTTTCAGTGCCGAATTCGAAAAATAGAAGAGCGGCACCTCTCCAGCTTGGAGAGCTATATCTACGGAAACAACAATCTCTTTGCCATTCTCGATGGTCACGGTGGATAAATGCCGCTTGTTCAAAATATGCCCCTCAGGGTTCACCGGATCTTGCGCATGAATATCTATGACCAACGGGTAGTGATCAGAACGACTGCTGATTTGCATAGTCATCTTATAAACGCCATCTGCCGGTGCAATAAAACGCGTTGGCCAAGTGGATGATCTCAAGACACCCTCTATTGCTGACGCCAACCAAACTCGGTCGTCTTTCACTGTGATCGACGAAAAACTATGATTGAACTCCGTAGTGTCGATATTCCAGATTCTAGATTCCACCGGTGCCTCCGAAGCTTCATTCTGAAGGACTAGAGCATTGATAACTCGTTCACCGGCGGCTTGATACCTCGACAGCAGATGAGCCGAAACAAATGAACTCTCTGCCATTCTATCAAAATGAGCTTTCCGATTGCGAGGAAAGGGAATATCCGATAGGTCCAGAGGAATTCGAAACACTTCTTCGAGGGTGCTATCCAATTCAGACTTCGTAAGTGGTCGAAGCCCAGTTTCCTGATACCTTCCCACATCTAACAAAACTTGATCTAGCCAGCTCGAAAATTCTTTCAGTGCCTCCTGATCAGGGCGAGCACGCTCTGCCGGTGGCATCACACCATCCGACACTGCAGTCATTACTCGCTCCCACATCTTCGTTGTTTTACTGGAGGAGGAGTCAACGTGTAAAATACTTAGGTCGACACCCGCTTCTGCCAATTCATTGTCTTGGCACTCGAGACAGTTTTCCTCCAAAAAAGCCAGCCTCAGGTATTTAGAGGGCGGTTGCAACCTCATCAGAAACGGCATGAGGCGCACCAATCGAACTGACCAAAACGGCACCCCAAAGGGCTGCATATTGAACTCTCGACTTCCAAATTCTCATCTAGCCTTCCAATTCGCTAATGCCAGCACTTGCGACACAGAAGGAGGAGTTTTCCACTCCATGCGCCCTTTCAATCGAAAGGAAGAGGTCCCCCAAACGAGTGCTCCCATTCGGATCATGACGCATATGCCCCACTGATTTCATCACACCTCCCGCTACCAATGTAGGCAGATTGAGGTTTTCATGACGACTCGAATCACCCATACCGGTTCCTAACAATACAGTTGTCGAGTCCAGCAACGGCCGTCCCTCGGAATCAGAAACGTTTTCTAGTTGGCTCAGAAATTTACTAAGGCACTTTGTATGCTCGCGTTCGATCATGACCAAGTCCTGGATCTTTGAGACATCATTTCCGTGGTGAGAAAGGGCATGATAACCCGCCCGCAACTGCCTTCCGTTGAGAGTAAATACAGGCCGCTTTGCAAAGCGAGAGCAATTAAATCATACATGATGGATTCGCTTTCGAGCATACGAGAGGGAGAAGTCGGATCACTCTCCGGAAGGTCATAGGGAATCACCGGGGACTCGATGTCTAGGGCGCTTATATTTTTAGCCATTCGCTTCTCCAAGGAACGCAATGACTCAAGATATTGATCGAAACGCTGACGATCCTGGTAGTTTAGTCTGCCAGCTGTCGATTTC
>JAHDIL010000046.1:8394-9204 GCA_020630835.1 Verrucomicrobiota bacterium | reverse complement strand
TCTCCTTAAAACAGCGAAAGGCATAGGGGAACTCCGAGTGTTCATCAGCTTTGGCTGAGGGCGCAAGGAGCGAGAGTGTGATGAAAAAAGCGGTAAAAGCGGACAGGAGCAATTTCATGATCAAATCGGTTCCTTGAAACTAGACACAAGAGGCAAGCAGGTCAAGTGGCCCGCTCTATTTGTCAAAGCAGGCCTTGCTATACAGGGCAGCATCTCAACGATAGGAAGCGAGCTTAACCAAGGTTCCGACCATTGAGATGATGTCGCTCCGGTGCTCAGGACCTTTCAGGTTCGCCACAAGGGAACGGCTTTGGTCTCTGGGCTCCCTTTTTGATTTCTATGGGCGGAGCTCGCTTTGTGTCCACATAGCTGCACGGTCGGGATTGGCCTCGCGGACTGATTTCACATCCTCCGCAGTGATGGGGGCTGCGGGATTATTCCAAGCGGTTCGCACATAGGTCAACACATCAGCCATTTGCTGATCATCAAGAAAAGCATGTGGAGGCATGACGGGAGGTATGCCGACAAGAGGCTTGCCGTTTACCTCAATTGGACCTGTCAATCCATGAACAACCACTTTGATGAGAATATCGGAGGGACCGTTGACCCAGTCGCTTTGCGCGAGCTGTGGTGCCATCATGCTCTTACCTTTACCGTTGGGCTGATGACAGGCAGCGCAATAGGTAGAATACGTAGTGCGCCCCTTCTTGTAGCGGGCGTAGAGCTCCTTATCCTTTTTAACTCGTTGTGCCACTTTATCGACGTAGCCGCTACGATCAGGAAAGCCTGATGCTAGCAGTGCTTCAGCGT
>JAHDIL010000046.1:0-8384 GCA_020630835.1 Verrucomicrobiota bacterium | reverse complement strand
GAGCGGTGTTGGCGGAGTCCTTTAAGCTGGTGGCGGCATCTGTGAGCTCGGCAGGGAACGGGACGCGGCCGCCGGGAGAGCCGTCTGCCACACGCAGGCCGGTCAGTTGCACAAACCAGTCATCGCTAGCTATGGCCGAAGAGATGTCTTGCTCTGTCAGGGCAGTTATTCCATGAAGGCTCCAAAGAGCGTGCACCCGGGCTTTGGGTAGGGCCCTGACGTCGCGAGCCAGTAGCTGCAGGTCCTTGACTAGATCTTGCCTATTGTTAGTGACGATCTGCCGCTGAGCTTCCATACGCCAGAAGAGGTAGGGGTGGGAGAGCGTTGCAATAAGGTCGCTCATTTCAGGGGCTGGCTCCGGTTTGAGATCTTTTTTGACGATTCGATAAATACGCCCGAGGCCAGTAGGCTTCACCAAATCTCTCTCCTCCGATTGCGTGCGGAGAAAGTCAGTGAGGAACCTTTTGTGTTGGATGATGCCCCGATAAAAATCGACCACATACAGCGCGCCATCCGGGCCGACCGTGCCATTCACCGGGCGAAAGCGCTCGTCGGTAGAGGCGAGGAATTCCCGCTTACCCCATTTGTCGTCCGGATATAGGACATGTTCGTAGGAGGTCGTTTCAGCGGCAGACTGCTCCGGTCGGAAAGCACCGATGGCGTTGCCTCCGGGTGAGTATGAGAAGAAGCTGTCTTGCCATTCAGGGCCGAATCCGGCATCGCTCATGGAGGTTAAGCTGCTGATAGTCGTCACCTGCGAAACGCGCTGATCTTCCCGCAAGGTGTCGAATCGGTAGGCACGATTGAGAGCTGTGTTTTTCCTAATGGTATGGATGTCGCGATTAGGGGCTCCGGCAGAAGCTTTCTTATCGTATAGGAGCCAGTCCCATTCTCCCCACTTAGAGTTATGATTGGAGAATAGACGGCCGTAGGCATCCATTGTGAGGCCCCACTGACCCCGTGCTTTCGTTGGTGCGGTGACGATCTGGCCATCTCGATAAGTCAGGCGGCGGGAGGACTTACTGTTGTAGATCCAGTTGTCCAAGCCATACAGCAGAGCATTTTCAGCGTGTTCAATGTTATCGTAGGCTGCCGTAGCGAAGTCCATCACTCGCTCACGTTTTTCGGGCACTAAATCGTGGTCTGTATCGGTAAAGAGAAGAAGAGATCCCGTTTCTGCAACGAGCACCTTGTCGTCTCCGAGAAACGTGATGGCACGCAAAAGTCGTTGCTTTATCCATCCGGCCATCTCCGTCGATATCCTCAAGGACCTGAATACGGCTGGACCGTTCATTTTCACCGTTTGCATCGACGTCGAGCATATAGGTCTGAAATTCACAGACCCAGAGCCGCTGTCTGCTGTCAAAGATGGCGAAAACAGGATCTTTAATCATTGGCTCGGCTGCGACGAGCTGCACCTCGAAGCCATCGGCGATTTTCATCCGGTCCAGTGACTGCTCAGGTGTATAAACGGGCACTTTGTCCTGTGGCCAATCGGGCCAGTTCTCGGGCTTGATCGCCTCTGCTTCTGGCAACTTTTCCCATTCCTCGCGCGAGGGGGCCGCGTTTGTGACTGCTGTGGAAAAGAGAATCGAAGCCGTGACGATGGACAGGGCGCCGAATAGGGAAAAACCGGGTAGTATTCGCATAAGATACCAATACGCTAGGTGAAGCGGATTTTCTATCGCTTCTGATATCGCAAAAACGTAGGGTGGTTTGCGTAAAAGTGATCCTGATTAATGAGCAAAGCTCGCTTTTTTCGTCTAAACCGTGCCCACTCTCTTCCGTGCCAGCCAGAGAATGATAGCGAGGCCGATTAGGGAAAAAACCCACGCTGGGTGAGCCCAGATGCGCAATCGCTGGATAATTGGCTCGGGTTGGGGGAGTTCGCCAATGGCGGCGAGGATAGCATCAACGCTAGCCTCTCGTATAACGCGAGCGTTGGTCAGTTGTGCCGTTTCGATCAGGCTGTCATGGTTCGCGGGCTCTCCGACTTTTTCACGAGCGGCTGCGGTGACGATCAGGCTCGTTTCTAGGGTAGCGCCAGTCTCAGGAACAGATAATACAATGCGGTGCTCGCCCGGTTCGTTCGGCTGCGTCGTCCCGGTGAAAAGCCCCCAGCCGTCCATCTGTGATGGATGCAGACGGGCAACGGTTCGCTGGTCCGATGGACTGACGATCTCCACATTTACCGTCCCGTCATTGAGGGGCTCGCCATCAGTGCCCATGACATTGGCGTTGAGGGTAACGGTGTCTCCCTCGACCGGACGTTCTGGGGAGTAGAAAAGCCGGAGACCTTTTCCGGCTGCCAGATTTCGCTGGTAAGACATCCATCGGGCGACCTGCCCCCAAAATCGGTAGTGGTAAAGGTCTTCCACCCCTTTTCGCCAGCGCCATGCGGTATCAGTCCCCATGAAGAGCACCTTTCCTGTGCCATAGGTCTTGGTGACGATGAGAGGGAACCGGCCGTGTTCATTGGCGTCTATGCTATGGACGGCTAGCACCTGGCTACCGGGACGGGCACGCACGACTCCAGTATACCATTGAAAGCCCGGCAGCTCGTTCCATAGCTTGGCGTTCTCCCGCTCCTTATCCGCCAAGCGAGTGAGCAGGCTTTTAGCGCCAAGCTCAGTAAGTTCGAAGCGACCAGGTATCGTCGAACCCCAGCCCCGGGGTTGGCTCTGATTCATCTCAACAGGGAAAAGGGGAGCTAATGGGCTGTCGATGAGCGTATGCTGGAATCCCTGAAAGCCAGGCATGATGACCAGTCCAGCGGCCTGGCTGGCGACATGTTGAAAGATGGCGCCGGCATCCTCCTCCCGCAGCTGATTACTGGTGATCCCCACATCTCCTAGAAAAATAACATCGTAGCTAGCGAGTTCAGAGGGCTCGGGAAAAGTAGCCAGATAGCCTTCCTCCTCGGAGCGTTGTTCGGCATTTTGATGAAAAAGCAGACAGTCCACCTTCACACCGGGATCACGCATGAGCGCGTTTCTCAGGAAACGATATTCCCAGCGCGGATAGGATTCTATGACAAGCACGTCTAGTTCTTCCGGACGGACATTCATCTGCGCAGTCTTCTCGTTGTTCTCCAAATCTGTTTCTATCGGCAAGCTGCTTATTGTTAGTGTTAGGGCTTGTTCGCCTTCTTGATCAGGAGTGATGAGGAAATGGCCGCTCTGCTCTGACATGGGAGAAAGAGCGATGCTCTGCGTGTAGGTTTTCCCCGACGATGTTTTTAGCTTCATGGATACCGTCTCCTGGGTCGACAGGCTACTAGCTACGCGGAATGGGATGCGGACCGGTTTCCCCAGCACGGAGAAGGTGGGAGGCTGAAAGGACTCAATCTTAAGATCGGGTTGAGGAATAATGCTCCCGACCGGCACGGTGAAAGTTGGGATACCCTTGATGCGCATCTGCACCGCAGCCTCTGCAGGGGCTTGACCGGCGTTCCAGTCGCCGTCTGAAACGATGACAATAGCGCGCGGGGCGAGACGATCGGCGGCGCTGCTGATGGCTGAGGATATGTCGGATACATCCGCGGCAGGGGGGCGGGTGTTTCCGGTGGCTTGATTTGAAAGGTCTCCGACGATGGGCTCAGTAGCAAAGGTTTCGACACGGACTTCGTATTGATCGCTTGCTTCGCTCCAAGCAGAATCTGCTGCCAGGGGAGCTATCAGCTCCCAGCGTGATCCTGAGTCTTTTGGCTGATTCGCATTCTCCAGCCGAGTGGTTTTCACATCCCTAGTGTCCATGCTCAGGGACCCATCCAAAAGCACGGCTACTGTGGGTCTGGTATCAGGTGCAATCGTGGTTCGGCACTCAGGTTGGTTAAACATGAGCGCTACAAGCGATACAAAGAGCAGACGGAGTATTTCCACACATCCTACCCCAGCTTGCCGGTCAGATCGTTTCCAGATGAGAAAGGACAGCACCCCGGTGACCATGATCAGCACGACCGAGAACGCCCAAGTGATAGGGGTCCCGAGCAGGGTGAAATCAGATGTAGCCAGGTAGGAGGGGCTCATTGTGCAGGAGACATCGGCGCGGTGGTGGGACGCTTGCGGGGTGGGATGGATAGGGCAGCTTCTCCAATTAAAGCCAACGCCATCGCTACGAGAAACCATCTCCAGACTTCGCTCGCTAGGTCTGAGCGCTTGGCCCCGACCTGATCTGAAATTGCCTCTATCGTAGCACCATCGAAAAGCTGTTCTGCTTTTTGTAGGGTAAGGAAGTTAGAAATGTCTTCGCTTATCGGTCTGTTAAGAGAGTAGAGCACGGACGATTCATCGCGCTGTTTCTCTAAGACTCCCGGATAAAATTTCTTCTGTGCTGATGGTAGTGCCTCTGCGAGTTCACTACTAACGAGTAATTCACTACCAGGCGGTTCAGCGAAGCTGGGGGCGATACGGAGACTCCGGGCGCTACTACTCGCGTCGGCACTCTCGTCTAGGATGCGATGGATCAGAGCGTAGAAGGCAATTCCCTCTCTGGCTAGGGTAGAGTGCGCTGGTAGCGGTAGTGTTGCCAGTGCGAACACACGACCGGCACCGGGCGTTGCGCTTGTTTTTTCGATAAGTAGGGGATGATCATCGCTGCTCTCGGCGAGGGTTCGAAAGGAGCTTTCATCTACGGTTAGTTGGCGGTAGCGCTGGATCTCTACATCCTGGAAAGGCAGAGGTATGCCGTTTCTCGTGTTTGCCGTGACCGCGCCTTGGGTCTGCCACCATTCGATGCGGGCCGGGGTTTGCGGGAATTTTTTCTCTACACCCCACTGGAAGCCGAGAAAGGAAAGTCCAGCAGATTCCTGATTCCCCGAAGGGGGTAAAAAAAGCACGGAGCGCCCTGATGCGATCCAGTCCATGAGAGCTCGCCCCTCGAGTGAATCAGATTCGGGGATAGGGCTTTGCCAAAGGAGAAAGTTTCCCTCTGTAGGAGAGATTGCGTCGGCCGAAAACGCACTCATTAGGTATTCCAAAGCTGGGTTGTAAGGTGCTGTTGTCAGGGCTTGCGCCACCTGAATAAGATCGTTGCGATCAGATACCAGCAGCGTGTGTCGGGGTGGGGAAGGAGCAAAGGTGAAGAAGGCGTCGTTATCGATCAGGTTTGTATCTTCGGGTAAAAGTAGGCGCCCCCATGACTGGTCGAGCTCATCTGCGAGGGGGATCTCCCAGTCTGTGATCTCGGTCTGATCTCCGGTGAGGGGGAGCTCATGGACAGTGGTTGAGCCATTCAGCAGCAGTTCAACTGCGATGCTTTTTTCAGATTCCTCTGCCGTTGCACTGGATCGGTTGATCTGAAATGACAGCCGCAGTTTTTTACCAGACGGCAGCGCATAGGTCTCAGCTTCTTGCATGCTGATTGAGTAGTTTGTGCCTTCGCTTTCGGGATACCCAAGGAGGAATACGCGAGTTGTCTCTTCTGCGGCCAGCTGAGCGCGAAGACTATTCCATTCTGGGCTTTCGGGTGCCCAGTTAGACTGTTGCAAGTCGGACGCGATCCAGATGTCGACACGGCCGGACTGAATTTGACGGATATGTTGGAGGGTTTCCTCCAAAAGACTGGGAATGGAGGCAGAAGATGCTGTAGCTTCCGTCTGTGGTAAGAGAGCCAGCTTGCTAACATCGGGCACGAGCTGGGGCTTCCCTGTGAACGAGTCTACCAAATACAGCTGAGAAAAAGCCGATGACTGTTTCACGTAGGTCATCATCTGATCGATAGCTACCTGTCTTCGAGAGATTTCAGTGCCCGGTGCGCGGGTTTCCATACTTGCTGAGCGGTCTAGGATCAGGTAGAGCGTGTCTGCCGAACCTGCGCCAGGAAGGAATGACCACTGCGAGGTGAGCGGTCGTGTCGCTGCGAGGATGAGAGCCAGCAATGCCAGCACTCGCAGGGCGAGGAGGAAGATCTGTCGCAATTTATTTATCCCCCGGACCATGCGCCGTGCTCGTAGGAGGAAATAAGAAGCAGCCCAGTCGAGAGATCTATGACGTGACTGATAGATTAGATGAATGATCACCGGCGCGAGAGCCAGCGGTAGCGCGAGCAGCAGGGCTGGTTGCAGAAATGTCATCAGGCGAGCCCTCCATGGCCAGTTAAAAATTCGGCTAAAACCTGCTGGCAGGGAGTTGCCAAATTAATCCTGTGATAGTCAGCTGCACTCGTCTGAATGAGATCGCTCATTTCTGACAAATAGCTATCGACAGCCTCTAGGTAACGAGTTTTGATCACCGCTGGGTCGGCGACGATTGAGCTGATGTTCTCTAAGTCAACAAAGCGTGTTGGACGGTCTACGGAAAAGCTCGTTTCCATCTCATCTAGCAGGTGGAACATCACCACATCATGCTTGCGGTAGCGCAAGTGTTGCAGAGCCTCTGACAACGTATCGAGGGGGAAGAGGAAATCCGAGATCAGGACAACCATGGCGCGCTGGGAGACTTTCTCAGCCGTTTCGTGAATAAGAGAGATGAAATCAGTTTCACCCTGTGGCCTCACTTCAGCCAACTGGTCCATGAGAATGCCCAGATGGGTAGGGCCCCGCTTTGCTGGCACTTCCTTTCGGTAGTCCTGCGCGCCGGCGATTAAGCCTGCTGCATCCCCCTGATGAGAGGCAAGATAAGCGAGAGAGGCGGCCAGTTTTTGAGCGTAGTGGATCCGGCTCTCGCCCGCGGCGCCAGAGAAATTCATAGAGCCGCTCGCATCTACCAATAGGTAGAGCCGCAGATTCGTATCGGCCTCGAATTCCTTTATGAAATAGCGGTCACTGCGTCCCCAGGCTCGCCAGTCCAGTCTGCGCAAGTCGTCGCCTGGGACGTATTTTCGATACTGCGCGAACTCAAGTGATGAACCCTTTACCGGGCTCCGGTGCATGCCGGAGACCGAACCCATCATCGCCTGACGGGCTCGCAGCGGCAGCGTCAGGACGGCACTGAGAATCTCGGGATCGAGAAAGTCGTGCTGCGGTGTGGCGTCTGGCATTGAGTGCTAGAAAAAAGGGGGATCCTCTTTGGTGGGCTACTCGGCTTGTTCGGCGATGCGTTCCTCAACGAGTCTCTGGATAATTTGGGTGCAGGTAACGCCCTGGCTCTCTGCGGCGAAGGTTCGCACAATTCTGTGTTGCAGGACGGCCTCAGTCACTGCCACGAGATCCTCCTGGCGCACCATATAGTTGCCATAGAGGGCTGCCCGCGTGCGAGCTCCGAGGATGAGGTTTTGCACAGCCCGTGGGCCGGCGCCCCAGCTTACGAGAGGTTTTAGCCAATCGGGTGCTTCCTCTGAGTCAGGTCGCGTGCGACGCACGAAATCGACGGCGAACTGATAGAGATGATCTGGCACAGGGATACGACGCACGAGATTCTGATACTTCAGGATCGTCTCTCCATCCATTACCGGCTCCAACTTGGGAATCGTGGCCCCCGTTGTTGTTTTAGCGATAAGCATTTCTTCGTCTCTGGTGGGATATTCCACCACGATCATAAACATGAAACGGTCTAGCTGCGCCTCCGGCAGGGGGTAGGTGCCTTCCTGCTCAATTGGGTTTTGTGTCGCGAGAACGAAGAAGGGTTGATCGAGCTCGTAGGTGTGACCTGCTGCGGTTACCCGATGTTCTTGCATGGCTTCCAACATGGCCGCCTGAGTTTTCGCAGGCGCACGGTTGATCTCATCCGCCAGGACGATTTGGGCGAAGACCGGACCTTTCTCGAAGTGAAAGGTGCGCTGGCCATCATCTCTTTGCTGCAGAATCTCGGTCCCAGTGATGTCCATCGGCATCAGGTCAGGAGTGAACTGGATACGGTTGAATGATAGGTCCAAGGTTTCCGCAAGGCGAGAAACGAGCAGCGTCTTTGCCAACCCTGGCACCCCCATTAGGAGGGAGTGGCCTCTGGAAAATAGGCAGATGGCGATCTGCTCAATCACGGACTCTTGGCCGACGATCACCTGCGATAGCTCATCACGCAGCTTCTGGTAGGATTCCTTAAGGTCAGCAAGGGCCTGAACATCGTCATCGAGTAAGGCGTCATCAGCGTTAGGATTTGGCATAAAACGGGATAAAATGATTAAGTGAAAAGCAAACCCTAGATTCTGCCGAAGAGAAACTAAAAACTTTGCCGCTTTCCGGGGGGCATTGACCGCCTAGCTTAGGCTCTCAGGCCCGGAGTTGCTCAATGGCTGCGGTGATGTCCTCGGCCGTGACTGCTGAACTGACATGTGCTTGCCCTAACGTCGAAACGAGAACAAAACGAATCGCTCCCTCTTCGAACTTTTTATCCCGGGCCATAGCCTCTAGAATCGACTCGGTGGAGATGTCATCACTTAGGCGTGTGGGAAGTTTGTAAAGCTCCAAAGCGGCAATGATGCGGTCGCACTCTGCCTGGCTGAGGCCG
>JAHDIL010000045.1 GCA_020630835.1 Verrucomicrobiota bacterium | reverse complement strand
TACAGGACGACGGCCCTGCTTCCGCAGGTGCAGGGCTAGCTTACCTGAGGTAGTCGTCTTACCTGCACCATTGAGACCTACCATCAGGACGCGTGCCGGCGCATTGAGATTGATTGGTGCGGCATCACCTCCAAGCAGCGCCGCCAGCTCGTCATTGAAAATTTTAACAATCTGCTGCCCAGGCGTGATGGATTTCATCACCTTGTCCCCCATCGCTTGCTCCTTTACGCGAGCAATGAAAGCCTTTGCTACCGAGAACTCGACATCTGCCTCTAATAAAGCTAGGCGGACCTCGCGCATAGCGTCAGAGATGTTTTTCTCTGAGAGCTTGCCGTGACCTCGAAGCTTCTTAAACGTTTCCTGGAGGGTGTCCGAAAGGTTGCTGAACATGGTCGCCGAGTGTCGCGCAGGCTTCTAGCGCTTTCAAATCATTTAGGGGGGGCGCCGGAGAGAAGCGGCGTAGGCTAGTCGGCTGATCCCGTTTCGAGGGTTTTCTGCTCGTAGATGGCCATTCGATCAAGTGAGAAGGTCCATAGTAAGGCTTCTTTCTTTGCGCTGGCTCCCTGTTGGAACTGCAGGCGAACTTGAGTGTGCTCACGTCGCAAAGGTTGCAGGACTTGGTATGTCACGAGGGATGTATTGGGGGCGAAGGAGCAACCGACTTCTCCCACGCCACTTACCTGCATCTTGATGGAGTCTGGAACGATATTCTCATAAGAGCTAAGATCAGCAGAGATAAGCGGCAACCGGTCAACGATTTTCGAATGTGGCGATGGACTAAGCACGCTCGATCCAAGCTTGTTATTGGAAACGGGCTTGGTTTCAACAGGGGCCGGGAGCTGACTAGGAAGAGTCTGCCCAAAAGCGAGGGCATCATCAAAGTTCGCCCCATTTGTCCCCTGAATGATATAGCGACCGAGCCGCTGGCTATCGCTCGACCAAGAAACCTTCTCAGCATTGACTGTGAAGCACGCTTGGTAGCCGGCAGCTTTCGCGGCCTCAATGGCGAAATCGTTATATATGCCAAAAGGATAGGCAAAGGTGGGGGATACTTCTCCCGAGGAGGCGAACTCCGACTGGAGTAGCGAGAGGGAATCCGTGAATTCCCCATTGAGCCAAGTGAGGTAGGCAGCTTCAGATTTATCCTTTCGCTGCGACAGGTTTTGGTGGCTGATCGAGTGACTGCCGATGGTCCCTTTACTATCTAGAATGTTCCGGATCTCGTCGTGGGAGAGAGAGCGATCGCCTGATTCGATATAGTCCGTATAAAGAAAAACGGTGAAAGGGACGTCGTATTCTCGAAAGATGGGTAAAGCGATGTCGTGCGTTGCTTTCCAGCCGTCGTCAATAGTGATGAGGATAGAGAACGGTGGGAGGGACCCTTGACCGGCGCGCCAGGCGAGAAACTGACTCATTGAGATGACGGGTAGCCCAGCGCTGCGAATGCGCTCCATCTGAGCGCGGAGCATATGAGCGGGCAGGACCATATCATTTTTGCTTTCATCCTCATTAGAGAAATCGTGATAGCCCAGCACGGCTACGCGGGCACTACGATTGACAGCTCCTGCCGTTCGAACAGTTTCAGGGGGAGGCGGGACTTCAGAGGCGTTTGGATAAAGGGTTTCCTCGGGAGAGGAAACCGCATCATCCTCTAAAGGGTCGAGTCGGAGTGATGTATCGAATGCCTGCCAACTCTCACTGATCCACTGACAGGAGGTCAGGGACAGAAGAAAAAAAAGCAGAGCGGTTCGCAGGAACAAGGACGCAGACATGCCGAGAATCTTAGCGTTGAAAAATATAACGGTAACCTACCGCTGTCCATCTTTCATGACCGATAGATGATCCGGCTCGATTGTGAGTCTCGGTAACCGTGACGGGAAGGAACATGTCTGATCTAGTTGACCACCACTACCGTCTTTTCGCGATGGGGCAGCCTGTGAGAATAACCGGCACTCATTTCGTGGGTTTTGATGGAGTTTCAGGCGTCCGCTACTGACTTGGATCCGCAGAGGAGTGGGCGCTTTGCGTCCCTCTGGCAGCCTTCATGAGCTAAAGTCCTCGCCTTTCTTCGGCACTTTTGCTATCTTACGCCCGCCGTGAGTGAGACTGCGAATATCCTCCGAGAAGACGTGCGACTTCAGCCAGAGAGTTGGAGCGTTCGGATGCGCTTGGTTGAGATGTTGGTCGATCTTGGGGAGTCCCATGAGGCTACGACTGTTATCTATGAGGCTCCAAACACATTTCCGGATGAGGTTACGCTTGTCCGTGCTTTTGAACTGACTGAGCAGCGGGTGAAGCCCGAGTGGTGGAGGCAGAAATTGGTCGCCTTTTTGGCGGAAGGTCGTGAGTCAGCTCGGTCGCATGCCATTCTCTGTCGCTTGTATCTGCATGGGCATCAGCTCGAAATCGCCAAACAACATTATGATCAAGCTGTCCACTTAGATGATTCCTTACGTCAGATGTCGTTGGAACATCAGCTTGGCTGGGGAAGGGAAGCTGTTACGCAGAAGTTGAGCGCCAGTGAGAGCTCAGTTGAGCCAGGCGTCGCTGAAGAAAAGCCTTGGTCCGCTAAAGCGCCCCCATGCCAGGTCAAGCGGGCAGCCTCGAGCAAGGCAGCGCCGATCAAAGGGCTTGTCCTGGCGACTTTCACCAAGCGAAATCCCAAAGAGGATGACGAAGCGGGAGCGACCGGCAAGTTCTGGAATGATCGCAATATATCGATCGCAGCAGCGGCGCTTCTCCATATTATCTTCTTCATTTGGATTGCCAATCTTGTGGTGGGCAGGCCTGCCGATCAGGTTAGTCGAGTGACGGCTATCGCTCCGGCTAAATTCGATGAAATAGAACGACCCAAGCGAAAAGAGCGTCGACCGGAGGCTCCTGAGCAAGCCGCTGCCTTGCCTAGCTACTCGAGTCAGTCTGCTAGTCCTGTCTCGCAACTGGAAGCGCAAACCGACCTTGTTTTTGATAGCGCTATTGATTTTCCGACGACAACAGACACCGGACTAGCCGGGTTTTCTCTAGGAGCTGATTTCGGCAGTATGAACTTCAACGGACGAGGAAAGCAGTCCGTTAGCTTCTTTGGCTCGTCAGGATCTGGCGATCGGATAGTATTCGTCGTGGATGTTTCGGGGTCGATGTTGCAGCGAGACGGCGGGAGCAAAGTTGACCGTTTTGAGCTGATGTTAAACGAGCTTCGCTCAACGCTAACATCTCTTCCACGGACGACTAAGTATCAGGTTATTTTCTTTGCAGGGCCGGCTTGGTTTGCTGGGGACTCTCCTGAGCCCTCTCTCTGGAGGCAGGCTGATGGACCGGGGCTGTTCAAGTTCAGAGGAGGCGACGATAGTAAACTTCCTTTTCGAGAATTGAAGGCTGCCTCACCGAGCAATATTCGAGAAACTCTAGAGGCCCTGAGTGAAGTCAGGACGCTCTTTGGCACAGATTGGCGAGCCCCCCTTAAGATGGCCATGAATTTGGAACCACAGGAGATATTCTTTCTAACAGATGGTGTTATGAGCCATCAGGGTAAGATCGATAAATTTGTCGACGTTCTCATTTCTTACAACAACGAGAAAAGCCGCGCGCGCATAAATACGATTTGCCTGATGGCCTTCGAAGCCATGAAGCCACTGCAAGAATTGGCCGAGAAAACACGGGGGGAGGCATCTCTCGTGCTCGGAGATGGGCGAACATTGCGAGGTTTAGAGCTTAGTCAGTTTCTCAGGAATAAGCGTTAGTTTTCTCTGCGAATGCTCCACGTATTGGGGGGATTCTTTGATGAGAGCGCGAGGCCAAAAAGTGTGTTTTACTGGAAGGCGTTTCGAAACGTGAAGAGCGTCGACTAGGTAGATTGCTTCCTACTTGTTAAGAGAATCCGACGCTTGAATGGATTCACATCTCCCTAGTCTTTTCTGGTAACTAGGGGATGGGTTCGTCCGACCGGGTTCACTTTGAATGGGCCGCTTGTGCGCGCCGAGCAACTTGCTCTTCCTTAGTTAGGACAATACCCGCTTCATCATTCCTGCGGCATTCGTCGTCGCAGTAGGTGCCACTCTCGGCAGCGCAGGTGTCACAAATAAAAATCCTAGCATTGCAGCTTTTCCAGGCGCAATTGCTGTATTCAGAGTGCTCTTTCCCGCAGGCCCGGCATTCAGTGATAAGCCGGTGCGATGCGGTGTGGTTGACCTCTACGCCAACTCGCTCGTCGAAAACGTAGCAAAGACCGTCGAATCCGTCGCCTTTTACCTCCTCATCCTTGCCGTAGGTGACGATTCCCCCCTCCAGTTGGTAGACATCATCGAATCCCTCGTTTTTAAGAAAGCCGGACAGTTTTTCACAACGAATGCCTCCGGTGCAGTAGGTGAGGAGCTTTTTGCCCTCGAGCTGTTCGCGGTTTTCCTCAACCCACTGTGGGAAGTCGCGGAAGTTGTCAATGTCAGGGCACAGGGCGCCGCGAAAGCGACCCAGATCGCTTTCGTAGTTGTTGCGCCCATCTATGAGAACGGCGTTTTCATCCTGCATGGCGGAGTGCCATTCGGTCGGGGAGAGTCGTGTGCCACTCGTTTCGTTTGGGGAGAAGTCTTTGGCACCAAGACCAAGGGTCACAATCTCCTCGCGGACTTTGATCGAAAGTTTGGGGAAAACATGGTCAGCCGAGGGGTCGACCTTAAACTCGATCGTTGCGGAACGCGGGTCCTCTCGCAGAGCGTTCTGGTAGGCATCAGTTGCCTCGCGGGGCCCAGATACTGTGCCATTGATGCCCTCTTTTCCGATCAAGATACGCCCTCGCAGTCCGAGCGTTTCGCAGAGACTACGGTGCTGGTCGGCGTAGAGTTCTGGGTCCTCTATATCGAAGTAAAGGTAGTATAGGAGGATGTCGAAAGCACCCTGATCACTTCCTGCCGCATGCTCGATGGACAAGCCAGGAGGACGTGATGGACTCATTATGCTTTTTTGTTAGGGGATGCGTTTGGTCTCGGGCGCGTTCCCGTCATCACTACTCCGCTTTTTGAGGAGTAGCTTCTGTTTCTTGAGCTGTTTGCTTTTGCGCAGGTTGAGCTTCTTGTTTTTGAGCGGGCTGTGGTTTCGCAGTAACCTCCTTTTCTGCCTCAGGGGCAGGGGCTTCCTTCTTTTCAGGATCAGTTTTGGCAGCAGGGGCAGGTTTGGCAGCAGGGGCAGGTTTGGCAGCAGGGGCAGGTTTGGCAGCAGGAGCAGTTTTGGCAGCAGGGGCTGGTTTGTCAGCGGGCGCCGGTTTTTTTTCTGCTGGTTTTTCCTCGGCTGGCTTTGGAGCAGGTGGAGGCGTTGGTTTTTCCACCACTGGGGGGCTGTCGATTGCTAGCATGCGCATGCGGTTTTCGGCCAAAGTGATGAATTGGTTGCCGGCGTATTGCTGAATCGACTGGTTGTAATTTTCTTTCGCTTTTTGCGGGTCACCACCGGCAGCAGCTAAGTCGCCCAGCCTGATCAGTGATAGGGGATGATAGGCTTCGGTCGTGTCCTGTTCGAGCACGAGCTGATAGCGCTCAGCGGCTTCTGTTAATTCGCCAGATTTTTGGGCTATGCTCGCGAGGATGAAGTGCGCTTGGCCTACCTGAGAGTGTTTGGGGTGGTTGCTGAGGAAGGTTTCCACCACCTGAACGGCATCTGCTGGTTTATTGCGATTGAGTAGGATTTCGGCCTTACTCAGTAATGCGTTACCTGCTGCAACGGTGCCTGGGAAGTCGACGACTACCTGATCAAGCTCTTCGATTTCTCCAGAACTCACTGCCGCGCTGAAAGCGGAGGCGGCTTCCTTACGCTTTTGCTCTTGTAGTTGTGTGTAAATCACAAAGGCGCCGATAGCTATGACGGCCAGAAGCGCGCAGATGAGGAGCGTTTTTCGATTTTTCTCGAGAGACGAGACCGCGGACTGCGAGTGGCTCGCGTGCATGGCTGTTTCGAGATCGGTAGAGGTAGGTGTATCAGACATGAAAGTAGCAGGTCACGATGCGTTGTTGCGACTGAGGGCTTAGGGCCCAGGGGTTTATCCGTGCATCAAGTCGGCAGAATTTCAACCCCAACCTTTCGTGGGGGGGGAACTGTAGACACCGAGGTAGATCCGGGCGAGCGGTCTCCTAGGCTGAATGACGGAGGGAGTCTTAGCTTTCTCTTAGCCACCTACCGCTGCGCGTGCTTCGTCGGCTAGGGGAGTTGAGAGGTAGCGCTCGCCAGTGGAGCAGCCGATCGTCACAATTAGCTTGCCCGCATTCTCTGGACGTTTAGCGACTTCAAGAGCTGCACAGATGTTTGCACCGGTGCTGATGCCGCCAAGTATGCCTTCTTCTTTAGCGATACGGCGCGCCATGGCGAATGCGTCATCGTTGCTGACTTGGATACACTCGGAGATCTGTTGGTCGCCGCTATCTGCCTTTAGGTGCAGGTTATCGGGCACGAATCCAGCTCCGGTGCCCTGGATTTTATGTGGTCCAGGGGTCAATTCTTCGCCAGCAAGGGTCTGGGAGATAACCGGGGAGTCGACTGGTTCTGCGACGATTACCTGAATGTTCGGGTTTTTCGCTTTCAGGCCCTCGACACAACCAGTGGCTGTGCCACCCGTGCCGACTGCGGATACGACGATATCTACTTTGCCAGCAGTGTCTTCCCAGATTTCTTCGGCAGTCGTCCGGACGTGAACGGCAGGGTTAGCCGGATTGCTGAATTGCTGAGGGATGAAAGAATTTGGTGTCTGAGCGGCGATTTCTTCTGCCTTTGCGATGGCACCCTTCATTCCTTTTGGCCCCTCGGTTAGCACGAGCTCAGCGCCGAGTAGAGCCAGCAGTGTCCGTCTTTCTACGCTCATGGTCTCAGGCATGGTGAGGATGAGTTTATAGCCCTTAGCGGCGCAAACGAAAGCGAGAGCGATCCCGGTGTTTCCTGAGGTTGGCTCGACGATTACGGTTTCTGCGGTGATCTTACCTTCGGCTTCGGCGGCTTCAATCATGGCCATGCCGATGCGGTCTTTCACGGATGAAAGCGGGTTAAAAAACTCACACTTTAGCGCGATAGTAGCGTCTGCTCCTTCCGTGACGCGATTCAGTTTAACAAGAGGGGTGTTTCCAACTGTATCGACGATGTTTTCGTAAATTTTTCCGTGAGCCATAATAGGTGTTTTTTAGATAGTTGAGTTCAGAGAACCCGGCAGGGATAAGGCAAAACTCTAAGCGCTGCAAAGGAATTTCGCTCGAATGCAAACGAGCGCCAAAGGTGCAGGGCGGATGTTTTCTGGAAAAAAAGAGGCCTGAGATTTGCCAATCAAAACAATCTCTTCTAAAAGGACGAAAGTTTCCGCTCTTAGCCAGCGTTTTTACGTAGTTGGCTGGATGAGGGAAGAAAAAGCACATGAGTGAAATAGCAAAAGATTGGGCGCCAAGGTTTTCTGCCGGAGAGGACACTCCGCTCCGTGTGCATTTAATCGGTGTAGCGGGATCGGGGATGAGTGGTCTCGCCGCCCTTTTCCTCCAGTTGGGACATCGAGTTTCAGGGTCTGATCGTGTCACATCTGGAGAAACCGCACGATTAGAGAAGGCAGGTCTCGTCTTCTCAAGCCCGCATTCAGCCGAGGCAGTAGCTGACGCCGACATCGTTGTCTACTCGAGCGCCATTCGTAGCACGAACCCTGCGCGCGCTGCTGCTGAAGCGAATGGAATACCTACTCTGCGCCGGGCAGAAGCTCTGGCTGCAATAATGTTGGGCAAGCAGGGGGTCGTTGTCGCAGGCACGCATGGTAAGACCACGACTTCGGCCATGGCAGCCCACGTGCTACGTGTCGGCATGAAAGCCCCGTCACACTACGTGGGCGCGGAGATTCCTATCCTCGGGACGAATGCTCGTTGGGATGAAAAGGGTGAGTTATTCGTGGCTGAAGGTGATGAAAGCGACGGGACTCTTGTGAACTTCTACCCAGAGCACGCCATTGTGCTCAATATCGAGGCGGAGCATCTAGACCACTACCAGGGAGGTTTAGAGGAAATTGAGGGCGTCTTTTCCACCCTGCGCGATCAGACGGCATCAAAGGTGATTTATTGTGGTGATGACGCGAACGCGCGGAGGGTGTGCTCTGAAAAAGCGGGTAGCATCTCTTACGGTTTCTCTGAGGGGCTTGATTACCAAGCCACAAATCTCACGCCGAAGGGGGCTGGCACAGAGTTCACCGTCAAGGCGTGTGGTGAGGAATTGGGCAGGCTGCGCTTAGGGATTCCTGGGCGCCATAATGTGTCTAATTCTCTAGCAGTCATTGCCCTGGCGCATGAAACCGGGGTGGCCTTTGACAAGATCGCCGAGGGACTTTCCTCTTTTCGCGGTGCTAGGCGGCGTTTCGAGGTTAAGCACCAGGCCGACGGCATAACCCTGATCGACGATTACGGCCATCACCCTACTGAGGTTTTGGCAACAGTGGAAACAGCACGCTCTCAGCATCAGGGGCGGATCATATGCCTCTTTCAACCCCACCGCTATAGTCGCACTCAGCTGCTGCGCGATGAATTTGCCACGTGTTTCGATGGGATTGATGAGCTTTGGGTGACGGATGTCTACGCGGCCAGTGAGGACCCGATCCCTGGCGTGAGTGGTGATACGATAGCGCAGGCGGTTAGGGCTGAGGGGCAGGTGGAAAGGGTTCAGTTTCACCCTGATTTGGAGACCCTTCATTTAGCCGTCGGGAGTCGATTGCGCGAGGGGGATTGGGTGATCACTCTTGGAGCAGGGAATATCCACGAGGTGGGAAGCCGCCTCACTCGTGATCTTGCGGAGATGAGTGCCCTGATCTCGATTCTTGGGGAGCCGGGAGCGAAAACTCGCCTCTATGAGCCCATGAAACGGCATACGACAATGAAAGTCGGTGGCCCTGCTCAGTTCTGGCTGGAGCCAACAACGGCAAGTGGTCTAGCCCGCGTAGTCAAGCACTGCGCTGATAGCGGGATGCCACTGCGGGTTATTGGTCGTGGCTCGAACTTACTGGTTCGAGATGGAGGGATAGCCGGGGTGGTTGTGCACCCGAACGGAGGTGAATTTTCCGAGATCCACCAGGTAGGGGAGGACCAGCTGAGAGCGGGTGCTGGAGTGAAGTTTAAAGCTCTCGCGGCAGCAGCTCAGGCTGCTGGGCTCTCTAATTTTGAGTGGATGGAAGGGATCCCTGGCAACGTCGGCGGTAGCCTCCGCATGAACGCGGGAGCGATGGGATGG
>JAHDIL010000044.1 GCA_020630835.1 Verrucomicrobiota bacterium | reverse complement strand
GGGTGACCGAGTCGGCAGTTTTCCACGGTCTAAAAACTTTTCTCCGATCGACGCTTATCTGCAGCATGTCGAAGCGGATGTTATTGGATGTTTCTTCGGTTACAATGAGTCTTTCGACGAAACGCCAGAGAAGTTCATCAAAGAATACGTAGAGTTCGTGGATCAGCTTCGTAGCTATCAACCGAACGGAAAGACTTTCCCGCGTGTTGTGTTGTTTAGCCCAATTGCTCACGAGAATCTCAAGAACCCGAATCTGCCGAACGGTAAACGGAACAACGAGCGCCTAGCTATCTACACGAAGGCAATTCGTGCCGTCGCAGAGGATTCCGGCGTTGCCTTTGTCGATTTGTTCGGCACGAGTCAGGAACTTTACGCAGCTAATGACGAGCCACTCACGATTAACGGGATTCACCTGAACCCCCTTGGCCAGAAGCTGGTGTCGGGTTTGATTGCTGACTCGCTTGCCGGTGACGGAAGTCCTGTCGAAGCCGCGTCCTACGAGACTATCCGAGAAGCGGTGAAGGCCAAAAACTGGAATTGGTTCAATCGCTATCGCGCCGTGGACGGAAATGATATCTGGGGAACAAGGGCTGGCCTGAAGTTTGTCGACGGGCAGACGAATGCAGATGTGCTCCAGCACGAGTTGAAGATGCTCGACGTCATGAGCGCTAATGGTGATGCCAAGATCTGGGCGACGGCGCAAGGTAAGGACGTCATGGTCAGTGATGGCAATGTGCCCGCAGCCGTCCCGGTGATATCGAATGTCGGGGGTGGCTCAGCTAGTTCGAATTCGGCTAAGGAAGGCTCGCTTAACTACCTATCCGGGGAGGAAGGCATTTCTAAGATGACTTTACCGGAGGGTTACAAAGCCAACCTCTTTGCCGACGAAGCCATGTTCCCTGAATTGGTAAATCCGGTGCAGATGCAGGTCGATACCAAGGGGCGTGTCTGGGCTGCTGTTTGGCCGACCTATCCTAAGTGGGAGCCGCTTCAGGAGATGAAGGACGCGCTCGTGATTTTTGAAGATACCGACGGCGATGGAGTTGCCGATAAATGCAAGGAGTTCGCCCGGGTGCATAACCCGCTCGGCTTTGAGTTCTGGAATGGCGGTGTTCTCGTGACTTCACAACCTGATCTTATTTTTCTCAAGGATACCGATGGTGACGATGTTGCTGATCATCGCGAAGTGATACTGAATGGGTTCGGCTCCTCTGATACGCACCACACCGCCAACAACCTGATCTATGGTCCTGACGGGCACATCTATTGGCAGAGTGGGGTCTTCCTGCAGCACAATCATGAGCATCCCTGGGGTGCTTCCCTAAAAATCGGTAACTCAGCGATGTTTCGTTGGGACCCCCGCCGCTTCACGGTTGCTCTGCACGCTAACAATAGTCCTAATCCTCACGGGATTGCCTTTGATGAATGGGGCTATCATTACGCTAATGATGGAACGAGCGGTCGCACATACCAGATCCGTCCGGAGGGTGAGGGCTTCAAAATGCACACCTTGCTCGCCAAGGAGGTGCGTCCGGTGGCAGCTGATGCGATCGTTTCTTCCTCTCACTTTCCCGAGGACATTCAGCAGAACTTCCTCATCGCCAATACGATTGGTTTTCTTGGGCTGAAGAATTACAAGCTACACCGGGATGGATTCACTCGCACTGAAGTAAAGAAATCCAAGAACAAGGAGACTGGTGAGACGGTCGAGAGCGAGGTCACGACCGAGTATGCTGCGGGTGAAGTCTGGGGAACTCCGGAGGAACCTCTCCTTGTCTCTAGTGACGGTAATTTCCGTCCTACCGATGCCGTGTTTGGAGAAGACGGCGCTCTTTACGTGTCCGACTGGTGCAACGTGATCATCGGGCACATGCAGCACAACATCCGCGACCCCAATCGCGATAAGCTGCACGGTCGTATTTATCGAATTTCTTATCCTTCGCGACCGCTCCAGGAGCCGGTCGCGATCGATGGGGTTGCTGAAGCGGCATTGATGAAGAATCTCGAACATCCTGTGGACGGAGTTCGTCACCGCACGCGCGTCGAGATTTCCGAGCGGGACAGCAAGAAGGTGATCGCGGCAGCTGAACAGTGGATCGCGTCGCTTGATCCTAATAATCCGGAGCATGCACGCCATCTGCTCGAAGCTCTCTGGGTGCACCAGCAGCACAATGTCAGGAACCGAGAATTGCTTGATATTGTTCTCGCTTCCCCGGTGGAGCATGCTCGTATCGCGGCCGCTACGGTGAAACATCACTGGGATGTGGCCGATCCGGCGCTCGGTGCCCAGGAGATCCATGAGCAGGAGGAAATGAAAGTCGAAGCGGGTGGTCTCATTTCTAACGAAGGTGGCATCAGTAAATGGCGTGTAAATACGCTGGTCGAGCAACTGCGCTACGATGTGAAGGAAATGACGGTCAAAGTGGGGAAAAAAATGCATATCGAGTTCAACAATCCGGACGCACTGCCACACAACCTCGTTATCACCAAGCCTGGCACGGCTACGGAGGTGGCTAATGCAGCAATAGCGATGGGTGCCGACGGTTTTGCTGCTCAGTTTATTCCTGAGTCATCCAATATCATTGCTCACACCGATATGATCGACGGACAGACTTCAACGGAGCTCAAATTCGATGTGCCTGGAAAGCCGGGGGACTACGAATTCGTCTGCACCTTCCCGGGGCACGGCATGATCATGCGCGGTGTCCTCAAGGTGACCGAGTAATCATTCTTCGGGCTTCTGCCGATCCGGCCGGCGGAGGCCTTTCTCTGATTAAAACGCGGAATTGGTCTTAAACGAATTGACGCATACTCTGGGGTTTTCTTCCGGCCGGATAACCAAAGGGTAAGCTGTATCGGCATCAAAATAAGAGCGGCTAAGGCTTCTATGCCATTCCTCTTATCCGCCCTGCTTTTGAATCCAGCGGTAGGTGTCGCCTTGTCGAACTTCGATCCATTCGCCTCCGAATGACTTGCGCTGCCAGTGTTCCCACTGAGCGTTTTGAATTTCTTCGAGTGATTTTTGCTTTTCCTCTGCTTCTTTGTTCATGAGGAGAAGCCGATCTTCGTTTTCTGCCGCGACGGTCTTTGTCACGTGGTTGCCCCAGTCTCCAGCTGGCATATTACGAATAGAGAGCAGAGCTTCACGGTTTTCGCCAACGATGCGGTTATCTTTCAAAGACTGAATCTCTGACATACGGTTGCGCCGGCGCAGCATGGCATCGCGAAAATCCTGCTGTTTTTCCTCCTGTTTTTCAGCGGAAGCTCCCGCGCCATGCTGATAGACATGAACGTCCATCGTGAGATCCACTTTGATCGGTTCAGGCGTGGATACCGTAACGTCAAAGGGTTTTTGACACTGCTGGAGCGTGAGGCAAGTAAAGAGGATAAGCAGTGATTTTCCAAGCCGTCCAAGAACCCCAAGGAAGGTAGATGCTGGTGTTCTAGGTGCTGTAGCCGATCTCGACATGGATCCTTACCGATCGACGCATTGACTAATAGGTGCAAGCACGAAAGGCGGGCGGTGATGAGGGGGGAGTGGTGCGCAGGACAGATTTTAGATGGAATTTTGCACTCGATCGACTTCCTCGGGTTGCAGCCCTGATTTCCGCTGTCCGCCTTGCTTTTCGGTCATCTATTCCTCTGCATGGCGACGACCTTAACTCACGCTTTTTGCGTGGAAAACAGGGCAACTGTCCTCGATCGCCTGGTTTTCAAAGGGGGTAAAGTCTGAACAGCTCTAGATGACCACCTGCTTTTGGGGCAGTTCACTCATCCAGAGCTGTCAGATGTTCTGTAAAGGGTGTGGCTGTTAAACGGTAACCGTTCGACGATCACCCTTGGTTCCAGATTACCAAAAATAAATATCGCTGACAATATTTTCCTTGGATGGCGCAGGTTAAACATGCTGCTCCTGCAGCGGCAAAGGCCTTTGTGTTACGCTTTTGTGTGCCACAAAATCAGGAAAGTGTGGCTATAGCCGCTTCGATTTCAGGCCAAGGGGTAGAGCGTTGCAGCTGAAAGACTTGCAGATAAACGCGCGTCAGTTCGGCGCCATATTTGCTTTCCAGCATGGCAACTGTCTCTTTAAGCTTTTCCGCTTCGAATTCATCAGGGATGTCATCAGCGGCTCCTTCGCCATCATGGGCAATATCGAGAGAGTCGAGGAAGTCAATTAGCATGTCGGTATGACCTTTCATCAGCCATAGCTGCAAAACGTGCTCGCCAATTTCTTCAGAACCGCGCATTTTGGCCTGTTTGACCATCCAGGCCACCTGTTGGTCGCCCGATTTCTTCTGGATAAAGACGGGGCGCAGGTTGCGACGTGCTGTCATGCTGACAAGAGCAGCTGTATAAACTTCTCGTTGCTCTGCGCGCAGATAGGTAAAGACGGATGATGCGAGCTCGTCGCTCATTGTTGAGAAAATCTCGTTGGCTTTCATAGTAAAAGTATTTCTGGAGTTATCTGGGTTTCCGCTAATGCGCTAAGTAAGGGGCAGCCTCTCTTGGTAGGAAGCTCTGCGGGCAACCGTTATTGAGTGGGTTGCCCACCAAAAAAGGTTTTTAGTGGGGCTGAGTGAAGTCGGGCAAACGAGCCCTCGCCAGCAAAAAGCCTAGTAAGGGTGAGAGTAACGACGAATGGGTTCATGTCGAATCCGAGAAAAGGGTTTTCTAAAGATAATGAGTAGTCTTGAGGGGCGAGCCCGTGCGAGCATCAAAGTAAAAACGGGTAGGGTCAACGGATTTATATCGACCTTCCAATGAGGACCGATTCTTGCCGAACCTAATGATGAGGGATGCGGCGAAAAATCAAAAAAAGACGTTGAAAGGTGGACGGAACCCGTGCATGGTCGCGGCCCGCAGGTGTCAGCATCGACATTGGCTTTTGCGCGAGTAGCTCAGCGGTAGAGCAACTGGTTTACACCCAGTCGGTCGGCGGTTCAATCCCGTCCTCGCGCATTTTTCCCGTAAGGCAGGGTCTCCGTGTCGGGTCTCCACCAAAGGTTGGGGACTGAGTTTCTTTAACCGCATTCAGCCCGTTTGCTCTCTAACGTGTTTGCGGTCGAGGGTAAGGATGACTTCACGCACTTATGATGTTCATATTGGCGTATGCATCGGTTTTTGCTCCCTGTTACATGTCTCTTGTGTTCGCTCAGCACCCTTTTGGCTGAAGAGCGCCCTCCCAATGTTGTCATTATTTTCACTGATGATCAGGGCTATGGAGACATTGGGATCAATGGGGCAAAGGGCTACGAAACACCAAACATCGATGAACTCGCGGCCCAGGGGAGAAACTTCACCCAATGGTATGCGGCACAAGCTGTCTGCACGGCGAGTCGCGTGGGACTGCTAACGGGATGCTATCCAAATCGGATTGGGATGCTCGGCGCTCTCTCGCCGGCCTCGAGGAATGGGATCAATCCAGAGGAAACGACTCTGGCTGAAATTTGCAAAGCACAGGGCTACGCCACTGCCATGTTCGGAAAATGGCACCTCGGTGATCATCCAACCTTTTTGCCAACAAATCATGGTTTCGACGAGTATGCCGGCATCCCATACTCTAATGATATGTGGCCCTATCATCCGCGGGTTATTTTTCCTGAGCTACCCTTGCTCGAAGGAACGAAGAAAATCCGCGAGGTTACTCCTGAAGATCAAAAAATGATGACCCGCTGGCTCACGTCTCGCGCTGTTGAATTTATTTTTCGTGAGCGGGAGTCGCCTTTCTTTCTATACGTGGCTCACCCGCAGCCGCACGTGCCGCTTTATGCTAGCGCTAAGGCTGAGGGAAAGACTGCAAACGGGCTCTATGGAGATGTTATTGCCGAGATCGATTGGTCGGTAGGGGAAATCGTCAATGCGATTGACACGCTAGGTCTCGATGAGGATACGCTAATCATCTTTACCAGTGATAATGGTCCGTGGTTGTCCTATGGGGAGCATGCAGGATCTACAGCGGGGCTGCGTGAAGGCAAGGGCACGTCCTGGGAGGGTGGTGTGCGTGAGCCCTGCGTCATGCGCTGGACGGGCAAGATCCCTGCTGGAACGACTTCGGACGTAGCTGCGATGAATATTGATATCCTGCCCACAGTCGCCGGCCTTATAGGAGCTGAGCTTCCAGAGCGCAAGATCGATGGGCTTGATATTTGGCCTGTCCTCTCTGGCGACGGTTCAGCGAAGAATCCGCATGATTACTACTGGATCTATTATGGTAGTCAGCTGCAGGCCATTACCGATGGGGAACACAAACTTGTATTTCCTCACAAATTTAGGACTCTTAGCGATGGGCCCATCGCGAAAGATGGGAAGCCAGGCAGTTATACTCAGGGAACGGTGAAAGAAGTAGAGTTGTATAATCTGAAGGAGGATCGCGCTGAGACGAAAAACTTGGCTGGATCGCACCCAGAGATAGTGAAGCGATTCCTAGCAGCGTCTGAAAGAGCCATTCTAGAGCTCGGGAGCGATGCCGAAAATAAAGGGGCTGAGCACCGAGATGCAGGTATACTCAGCGACGCAGAATTCGCAGAATGGCAAGCTGCCGTCTGGCCTGATGGCTACCCAAAGACCCGAAAAGAGCGTTTGAAAAACCCCCAGAATTAAACGGCATCTGTTTTAGCAAGGGACACATCGACGTTCATCCGCGCTAGCGCACCCATTGTTTCGCAGGAGGTGAAGGCAGTGGTTTCGTGATATTGATTGAGCCCATCGCGAAGTCGGAGGATATGCTCCTCTGGAGCGATCTCTGCGCCGGTGAATACGGTCCAGAAGTCGCTCAGTCGGCGTGAGGAGATTCTAATGCGGCGCTCGATCAGCGTCCGTTCCTCATCCTGATACTGCTTCATCGTCTCATAGTTAAGTTTCTCCGTGCACAGATCTACAACCGGACGGTTCTCCGGAAAGAACTGTGGCAGATACATCTCTCGGTTCCCTTCGTAGCACTGTTGATCAAAGTCGATGGCGCGGACGCGGTATTGAGCATCCTCGAAGTCAGGCGTGATATCGACGACGTAGTTGTAGCTCCGCATATCTCCGAGTAGCCGTATGAAGCAGCGTTCATTGAACTTAACAAATTCCTTAGCGATCCTAACCGGGTTGGTCTCGGGGCGGCTGAAATGATCTGAGATATAGGTGTCACCAGGAACTCCTGCTATGTGCTCCTCGATTAGGGTATCGCCATTCACCAGATAGTTGATACGGTTAGGCGAAAGCAGGTGCTCTAGTTCTAGGCCGTAGATGCGAGAGGCGTCAGCAATTTTAACATAAAAATGGTCATAGTTATCGTTGTATTGATTGACGATTCGGACGCGGAAGGGGCGGGAGTTGCCGAACTCGCAGAAGTCGACTCGCGCCATTTTTAGATGGTCGCCAACTCGAAGGTCACCTGTCTTGAGCAGGGCGTATATCTCGATCAGGCGTCGGCTCAGCTGGTCACGGGTGATAGGATCATAGAATGCTGTTTTCCAAAGCGTATCGTTCCCGTCGCGATCCATCAGGGGGTATAGCTCAGAGAACCGATGCAGCTCCTCGTAAACAACCGGGATCTGGTAGTTTCGGCCGTAGTGGCTTAGGTATTCGCTGAGGTCAGCGGTGACCGGGTAGTATTTCTTTTTTTTTAGGGCGAAGTCCATCGGATCAGGTATAGAGGGAGCCTGCACCGGTTGTCCATCTGTTCTCGGTGTGCTTCCCGACGGTCAATCGTTACGCGATCTCTCCCTACAAGCAAGGGGGTGCGCGCAGCTACCGCTTTGCGTTGACGGTCCCGACATGGTTTTTGCAGGATTTTTCTCCTACTAATGCGTAAGCTATTCCCATGAATAATAACCCTACGGAGGTAGCTGCCGCGTCGACTGATAAAGACCGAGATTCAGCGGTAGCTGTCGAGCCGCCCGAAGATCTCACCGGTATCGAAGTGGGAAAGGCGAAAGACTATGCCGCGGGCGTCCATGCCGTGACGTCATCTTTCAAGCACGTCTTCGGCCAGGCAGGCGTCGTTCGCGGCGTCGAGGGGATGCTGAAGCTAAACCAAAAGAATGGCTTTGACTGCCCTTCTTGTGCCTGGCCTGACCCAGATGACCATCGGGCACCTACCGAGTTTTGTGAGAACGGAGCTAAGGCGCTTGCCTCAGAAACGTCGAAGCGAAAGGTAGATCCCGAATTTTTTCGCAAACATTCTGTCGTCGACCTATCGAACGAGTCTGACTACTGGATGGAGCAGCAGGGGCGTATAACGGATCCAGTTGTTCTGAGAGAAGGCGCTTCTCACTATGAGCCAATCACTTGGGATGAGGCATTCACCATGATCGCCGGTGAGTTGCAGGCGCTTGATGATCCCAATGAAGCGGTTTTTTACACATCAGGGCGCACGGTTAACGAGTGTGCTTTCTTATACGGCATCTTCGCTCGCATGTATGGCACCAATAATCTGCCCGATTGCTCTAACATGTGTCATGAATCAAGCGGTGCCGCCCTCGGGGCTTCTATCGGGGTGGGGAAGGGGACGGTTACTCTGGAGGACTTGGAGAATGCGGATACCATCCTGGTCGTTGGGCAGAACCCTGGCACGAATCATCCGCGCATGCTGGCCACTTTGCAGACTGCTGTGCGCAAGGGGGCGGAGGTGATTGCGGTGAATCCGATGAAAGAAGCTGGTCTCGTCGGCTTTGCTCACCCGCAGGAGATTGTCGGTATGCTCGGCGCCTCGACTCCGCTGACAAGTCGGTTCCATCGTGTGAAGCCAAACGGTGACATGGCGCTATTCGCTGGGTGGTGTAAGGCCATATTCGATCTCGATGCGTCCGCCGATGAGGGCAGTGGTGTCATTGACCGCGAGTTTATCGCGGAGCACTCCGTTGGCTTTGATGCCTTTGAGCAGAAAACGAAGGCCACCCCATGGCAGGAAATCGAAGAACGGTCTGGGTTGAGTGAGTCTGAGATCCGTGAAACGGCTGCCGTCATTGCTAGTCGTGAGAAAAAAGTGATCACTTGTTGGGCGATGGGGCTCACGCAGCAAGTAAATGCGGTGGATACCATCCGCGAGGTCGTAAACCTTCACCTCATGCTTGGAGCTGTCGGGCGACCTGGCGCAGGCCTATGCCCCGTTCGTGGGCATAGTAATGTGCAGGGTGATCGAACCATGGGCATTTTTGAAAAAATGCCGGCTGCTTATCATGATGCCGTTGATCGTGTGTTTGATTTTGATTCACCGCGAGAGGTCGGTTATGATGTAGTCAACTCCATCCTCGCCATGCACGAAAAGCGGGCAAGGGTCTTCTTTGCGATGGGGGGGAATTTTCTGCAGGCCACCCCTGACACACAGTTTACGGCGGAAGCCTTGCAGCGCTGTTCGCTTACCGTTCAGGTGTCGACAAAGCTTAACCGCAGTCACGTAGTAACTGGCAAGCAAGCCCTCATT
>JAHDIL010000043.1:4316-9438 GCA_020630835.1 Verrucomicrobiota bacterium | reverse complement strand
CGTCTCATTTTCGTTATACTGAGGATTTGGCTGTATTCGATACTCGCAGCCACGAGATTGCCCCTCAAGATATGGTTATTTCATTTTCGGCTTCAACCGTGGTGGGAGATGCCTTGCGTTTTGCTTCCGCTTCACTGGATACCATGAGGGCTAGCTCATGGCCAAAACATTTCGAAGTGAAGCAGTCGGGCATTTTTGAAATTAAGGTCAAGGCTTCTACCTTTCTTGGAAAAAAGACTGGATCAGACCAAACTATGACGATGGAGCTTAGAGCCAGGCCTCGACTCTATAGTGACCGGGTTTCAGTGGAAACATTTCGGCACCTCGCTGATATTACTATTTCATCAGAGCAGCCTCAGCTGCATACCCTTCGTGCAGAACTTTTCGAAGGAGAGACAGTCCTAGCAAGGAGGAAAGACTCGCCGTTTACTCACAACGTGAGGGAACTCCAAGTGCATGCAGAAAATCGTTTCCGTGAGGACCCGAGATACTTGGCGGCATGGCAGAGTCTTTTGTTCGACGAGAGGGGCGGGAGAAAATCAGTGACGGCACTTAGGGGGCGCGTTGGTTGGGACAAGCTGAAGGAGGCGTTAGCAGATCCAGATTTGGATACTTCACGGGCTCAGCTAGAGGATTCCCACACCAAGGCAGCGCTGAAAATCTTCGGCAGCAATATAGGCAAGTTTAATTTAGGGGACCTCTTGGCGAACGAATACTTCGAGACAGGTCCCGCACTTGAGTTGCATACCATTGAGGTCAGGGGACCGCTAGTGCGCCTTCATAGTCCACGTGAGCAGAGAGCGATCGAACGCACTCGTGAGCTCTTCGGCCAAGACCATGGCGATATCGATCAGAATGTGAAACAACTGGATGAAAAGCTAGCTTCCCTGCTGCCAAGAGCCTTTCGTTCGCCCGTTTTGGCTGAGCAGCGGCAACATTTCGTCTCGATTGCTCAGGGGCGTTGGTCCGCAGGAGGCAGTCATCAGGAGGGGATCAATGAATTGATTAGGGCGATTATACAATCTCCCCGTTTTCTCTTCCGTTTTACGAATGATGACGGATTGGACGATTGGCAATTAGCGTCTCGCCTGTCTTACTTACTTCACCAAACTCATCCGAGGGGAGAAATCTATCAGGCAGCAGCTGCTGGAAAAATGCTCGACCAGGAGCAGTTCCGAAGCCTATGTGCAAGCGAAGTGCGCCGTGCAAATCACGAGTCGTTCTTGGAAACCTTTGTCGATGATTGGCTCGGGATGTGGAAAATGGCGAATATAATGCCGAGTCGGAAATCAAAGTTTTCATCTGCTGATCAGCGAGCGTCTCGCCAGGAAACAGTGGCTTTCATCTGCGAGCTGATTCAGCAAAACGAACCTCTTGAGCGGTTGATTGATCCGGGTTTCACTATGGGAAATGCTCAGTGGCTTCGAGCTAATTACCCGACGATCGATTTTACTGGAGAAAAGAAAAAGGCAGCTCGAATTAGCCGCCTTTCTTTTGCTCAGGGCGCCCCTGAAGGCGGCCTCCTCGGACAAATTTCAACTATGTTCGTAACGGCGAACGGTGTTGATACCCAACCTGTGGTGCGCGGTGCGTGGGTCGTGGAGAAGATTTTGGGCCGACATTTGGCCTCGCCACCTGATAACATCCCTGACCTAACACCTGATGTGGACGGGTCCCTCAATCCACGCGAACAGCTTGCTATGCACACAAGCTCGAAATCCTGTCAGAGTTGCCATGCTCAGATTGATCCTTTTGGTTTCGCCCTGGAGACCTTCGATCATGTTGGTCGATGGCGGACAAAATGGCCTAAGATGCGGCAAGACGATAAGAACTCTAGGATCGACACAAAAGTCACGATGCCGGATGGTGAGATTGCAGCTAATCCTGCCGAATTGAAAACCTGGATGCTCAAAAATATTGACGCGGTAGGGCGCTCTTTTGGCGAGCATTTCCTGATTGCAGCGACAGGCCGGAATCTAAACCATATCGAGAAACAGGAGGTCGCAGAGATTGTTAGTAAGAATCTCAATCCGCAGCATGGTATGCGGAGCCTTGTCCTTGATCTGCTTTGCTCAGACACCTTTCATCGGTAGTCCATACGCTGGTGCCAGAAATTCCCGTTTTTTCGGTTTGGTTTCTGTAAAAGCTCACTACAATGAAATCGTGAGCGAGTCCTACCAAGTTTTTGCCAGAAAGTATCGACCCAAGACCTTTGATGATGTCTTGGGTCAGGATCACGTTATCCAGACGTTGCGGAATGCCATTGAGAAGGATCGTTTGGCGCATGCTTACCTATTCGTGGGGCCTCGGGGAACGGGTAAAACATCGACAGCGCGCATTTTGGCAAAAGCCCTCAACTGTCCAGGTGGCCCGAAAGTGGATTTCGACCCGGATGACCCCTTATGCGTGGAAATAGCCGAGGGAAATAGCCTAGATGTGTTAGAGATCGATGGAGCCTCCAACAACGGGGTAGAGCAGGTCAGGGAGCTGCGCGAAACTGTCCATTTTGCTCCGGCATCCGGCTCGTTTAAGATCTATTACATTGATGAAGTCCACATGTTGACTACAGCGGCCTTCAACGCGTTGCTGAAGACGCTAGAAGAGCCTCCCGAGCATGTGAAGTTTATCTTCGCCACGACCGATCCACAGAAGATTTTACCAACGATCATCAGCCGCTGCCAGCGCTTTGACCTGCGTCGCATACCCACGGGCATCATTGCGGAGCATCTGGGGTATATTGCTAAGAATGAGAGCGTGACTCTGTCGGACGCAGCGGCGTTTGCCATTGCTAAGGGGGCAGATGGCGGCATGCGCGATGCCCAGTCGATGCTAGATCAGATGGTGGCTTTTTGCGGGAATGACATTGCCGAGTCAGATGTATTGGATATTTTCGGTTTCAACTCCGCCGAGAGTATCGCCGAGCTGGCAGGTCATATTTTGGGCCGTGACAATGCTGCCACCCTTGAAAAGCTGCACAGCTATGCCTCAGCAGGGAAGGACTTGGGGACACTTCTCGCTGACCTTATCACTTACTTTCGCCATGTGTTGGTGTTGCAAGTCGACCCGCAATCAACTCAGTCCGAGGTCCCGCCTGAGATCCAAGAGAAGACACGTGAACATGCGCAGTTGATTTCGAGTGCCCGTCTGCTTTCTCTGATTGATCAGCTCGCCGAGGCTGATGGCCGGATGAAGTGGGCAAGCAACAAGAAGCTGCAGCTAGAGATAGCAGCCATCCGCGCCATTCAGGCTCTGGGTGAGCCCGATCTCAATGATGTCATTACGCTCCTCGGTCAGGTAGAACAATCTGCCGCCCAGCTACCAGAAACGGCAGCCGTTTCACCAGCGGGTGTCGCGGAAAAAAAAACGCCTGAAGTAGCGGGCAACGACTCGAGGGAGGCGGTTGCGGCAAGCGACTTCAACACTGCAGACGTGTCGAAACCTGGCCTGGAGCAGCCCGCTACCGTTTCCCAGGAGGTCGAGCCGGCTATTTCTCTTGCTAGTGCTTTAGAACCAGGTAGTGAGCAGACTAAGCTTAGCCCTGATGACGGTGGTAGTGACACCGATGCTCCGTCAGTAAGTGAGCCCGCACCAAAGCTAATTCCTTCGGCCAACGATTCATCGGACGGTGAATCGTTGTGGCAACAGACCGTCGCGGAGTTCTCCTCTAAAAACCCGATGAAGGCTCTCTATGCAGAGGCCGCCAGTTTCGTCTCTTTTGATGGGAATCAGTTCGAGATTGCGCTTCATCCCGAGCAGGGGTTTTATCGTTCGCCTTTAGAGCAGAGCAGTGATTGGTTTGATACCTACCTAACGGCTCTAGTCGGCGCCCCTGTGAGTATTCGCATCCAAATCAGTGAGGCGGTTGAGAGTAAGCCTCTCCCAGACATTCCTGATGATGAGCCAGAGGCTGAGCTAGCCAACCCGCAAACTCATTCCGCAGCCGAAAGTCCCGAGAACCGGCTAGAAACAAACGCTGAACCGGTGCCTGCGGAAACGGCAGAGGAGGAAATTCCTGCTATCTCGGAGGAGGAATTTCGCGAGGATCCACTGATTAAGGCGGCTCTGGAGAAGTTTGAGGCTCGTATCATTAAGGCTGAATAGCTTCCTGCGATATGTTCCTCAAGATTCCTGTAAAATAAGGTATCAAGATCCTTGACCTCTTCGCTGGAATTTGGCTTTATTTCGGCAACGAATTCTTGCGTGACAGGCTCGCTCCAGCTGTCTACGCCCATTTAACCATTCATTTATTTTTCCGCCCTATGTCCGCTAAGCCCGCTACTGCAAAAGATACTGTCAAACAGTATCAACTCCCAGAGAACCTCAAAAAGCTCGTTCTCCGAGCTGAGGGTGCCTTCGAGCTGCGGAACTGGGAGTATGCGGCCAGCATGTTGCGCGCGGTAGTTTCCAAAGAGCCGAAGTTTTTGGAAGGACGGAAAAACCTCCGCCTAGCATCGGTTAAGGAAAATGAGGGGAAAAAGGGTATTAAGCTTGGTTCTGAGGCTTTGAAAGTCCTGCGGATGAAAGGGGATGTCAAAAAAGATCCCGTAGCCGTGATGAATGCCTTGGAGAAGGATGTGCTAGCTACTGATCCCTACAATGAGCAGGCGAACGAGCTGCTCTATGAGGCTGCGGTCGCTGCTGAATTGCCCTCTACTGCGGCATTCGCCCTGTCGACTCTTGTCGAGGGGCATCCCGAGGAAACGAAATTTCTCCACTCCTTGGGCGATTTTCAGATGGAGCAGGGGAACTTTAACGAGGCCGCGGAGGCCTACCAAAAGATTCTGACGCTAAATCGGACTGATCTGACGGCGAGCAAGAAATTCAAAGATGCGACAGCGCGGGCATCTATTATTTCCCAGAATCTTGATAGTGAGGGCGGGCTGCGTGATATTCTGAAATCGGGGGATGATGCCAAAAAATTAGAGCAGGAGAGCCGGGCTGCTATGACGCCCGATATGCTCAAGGAGCAGGCAAAGCGTCTCGCCGATGAATACGCTGCAGACAATCAAAATCTGGATGTGACCAAGAAGCTCGCGGACACCTATGAGCAGCTCGACGAGCATGAAACCGCGCTCTCTTTTTACGAGTGGGCGTATCATTTGAGCGAGAAGGACCCGTCTTT
>JAHDIL010000043.1:996-4306 GCA_020630835.1 Verrucomicrobiota bacterium | reverse complement strand
AGAAAGTCTCAGCCCTCAAAGAAAAAGTGGGTCGAGCAAAAGTAGCGGAGTTGCGCAGCTTCATTGAAACGAATCCTGATCACCCTGAGATCGAGAAATACCGAGCGCATCTTAGTGAAATGAAGGCTATGCAGATGGCGGGCCTAATCGCTGAGTCAGAGGCCCGTGTAGACAAGAACCCCACGGACAACGAGCTGCGCTACGAGTTGGGATCTAGATTGTTCGAAGCGGATCGATTTCGTGATGCGATTAAGCATCTGCAAATGGCCAAGCGCAGCCCAAGCTTGCGGATCAAAGTAATGAATCTACTGGGCCAATGTATGTCTGAAATGAACATGAACGATCTGGCAGCAGCTCAGTATGAGGAGGCCATCAATGAGCTTAAGGGCATGGATGACACAAAGAAGTTGCTGCTCTACAATCTAGGCCTGCTCTACGATAAAATGGAGCGCAAGGAGGACTCGATAGAGGCTCTCAAACAGATCTACGCTGTCGACTACGAATATCGTGATGTTGCGCAGCGGGTGGAGTCGTCTTACTAGTAAACTTTAGGATTCTAATTACATGGGGACAACAATGACGCGGCGCTTCGGGTTGAGTGTTCTCTTCGAGCGTTCTCGAACAGGTCGTCAGGAATCTTCCTCAGAATGCGAACTCCCCTCTTTTGCGTTCAACACCCTCTTTACTGGCTGAAGTAGTCAGACTCTGCAGTTTATGCCTCTCCTCAACAAGTGCCCAGAGTGTCACCAGGCGATCGATGTCTCGGACATGGCTCTGTTTTCTAAGATTCGCTGTCCCGCCTGCGATTCTGTGATCCGGGTGCGTTCGCAATTGGGGCGCTTTCAGATCCTTCGGCGGTTGGGAGAGGGGGGCATGAGCACAGTCTACTACGCCTACGACGCGACCTTAGACAGGAAGGTTGCGCTGAAGGTGATGAATCAGCGGCTGTCAGGTGACAAGGCCCTGATGTCCATGTTTGATCGGGAGGCTAAGCTTACGGCTGCAATAAACCACCCCAATGTCATCAAGGTCTACAATGTGGGAGAGGACCAGGGGCACTTCTACATTGGTATGGAGTTGGTCGATGCTGATAATTTGGAGTCTGTTATCTCAAAACATCCGAAAGGCATACCTGAGGATCAGGTTTCCAAAATCTGTCGCGAGATGGCTAGCGGTTTGCAGGCGGCGTATCGAGAGAATCTCATCCATCGCGATATCAAGCCTGGTAATATTTTGTTAACCAAAGCAGGCGTCTCGAAGCTGGTTGATTTCGGCCTAGCTCTGCATCAGGGAGGTTCTGATGAGTCGGAGGAAATGTGGGCCACTCCCTATTACGTGCCGCCAGAAAAGCTCGATGATCAGCCAGACACCGTGATAGGTGACATCTACAGTCTTGGGGCTACCTTCTTTCATCTGCTCGCTGGGCGCCCACCGTTCGAAGCTGACACCTCTTCGATTGAGAGACTGAAAGTGATCAAACGGGAACAGGTCAGCTTGCGTAAGGCTTGCCCTCATCTAAAGCCCGGATTGGCTCAATTAGTCGACGATATGATGGCCTACAAGCCGGCCAACCGGCCACAGAGCTATGGCGACATACTCCATCGTCTAGACCTAATCCGGACGAATCCTAATGCCGGCTGCGAAAAGAAGAGGAGTTCTCGCAAACCTCTCCTTATTTTCGCTTGGGCGATGGCGGCGGCGCTAGTGGTGGTTGTGGCGCTTCTGGCTGTGCTCCGCTCAACAAGTGACTTTTCAGGCCCTGATGGCTTTAGCCAGGATGTCGTGATCGATTCCGGTGATCGCGTTCGTTCGTATGTGCTCAAACGTAATATGTTGGGAGATGGCAGAATTCAGAACGGGCGGATCCAGCTCCGAAACTATGCCAATGATGGCAAAAACCCTGCTAGTTTGCGCATCAACGCCTCCTACCTTGCTGGGATAGCTGCACTCGCACTAGGAGAGCAGAATGCGGCGAATGCTCATTTTGATACCGTTGGCTCCATCGAAAATACAGAGAGCGACACTCGCGCTCAATTTTTGCAGAAAGTGGCTCCCGAACTCTCCGGTGACATGGCAATGCTTGCTGATGACGTAGCGAGCGAGTCCATGACTTATGAGAAAATTCATATTCTAGCTGCTGCGCTGAAAAATTGGAATTTGGGTGACATAGCAAACACTAAAACTCTGTTTTCCCGTTTCTATAGAGCGCCGTTTCAGGCCTCTGAGGGATGGCTGAAAGACCTTGGAGAGCAGGTAAAAGAAATCCCTAGAGCCATCGCAGATTTTGAGCGGACTAACGCCGCGAGTCGGTCGGTCGGCCCGGAAACGCTCGAAAAGATTCGGGACAACTATGATTCTATTCTTACGCGACTCCGTGAGAAGGAACTGGCTCTCCCAGATTCCTTTGTTAGTCAGGTGAAAAAGGAGCGTCGCGAGGTGGCGGAAGCAATTCAACAATTCGAGGAAACCGAATCAAATGGCGGCCAGTTTTTCGGTAGGGGCGCAGACCAGTCTGCAACAGTGTCTCTGCTTGAGCCGCCAACTGATAAAGAGTTAAGGGAGCAGTTAGAAAGTCTGCGGCAGCTGGCGTCGACTTTGCGAAAGGGGAATCAGGAACGTCGTAGACTTATCTTTGAGGATAGTATTCAGCGTTTCCAGAGCTTGTCGGTTGAGGGGGCGCACGCCTCCGCCATCAGGAATTCTCTAATCCACGCCCACCGTGAAGCCGAGAACCACTTGGAGATAGCCAAGGCGCGCATAGAAGGGCGAACCCAGCGCGGAGTTGAGATCCCGATGCGCCCGCGGAGTGAGTTGAAAGGTTCTGTCCGCTGGGACGAGAAGGCTTCTCAGTTTGTCGCTAAAACGGAGAAAGGAGAAACGGTAGTGTTGGAGTCGAGAGAGCTTCTGACACGTTGGTTTGGCGAAATATTCTGGCAAGAGTGGAAAAAAGATTTAGGGAGCTTTAAGCAAGCCTTGCCCTCCCTCGCTTTCTATTTTTTGGTAACCGGTTCACCTACCCTTGCCGAGGAGGTAGCTGCTAGCGTCGGTCAAGAGGATACGGCGTTTCATTCCCATTGGCAGACGGTGATCTCTCTGCGTGATTACCTGAGGTCTGCAGAGGCACTGACGGGTTCTGAATAAAACAAAAAAGCTCCGCCTACTTTTCAGAGACGAAGCTTCTTTTGTTTTGTTGCTTAAGGGGGGGGGCTAAACCTTCTCTCTTACGTCAACCATCGCCTGCAGAATGGTCTGCCAGGTGTCCTGCTTCTCGAGTGGTTCATTGGGAAACATACAGCCATCCCAGCAGATG
>JAHDIL010000043.1:0-986 GCA_020630835.1 Verrucomicrobiota bacterium | reverse complement strand
TACCGCGCTCCTGATAATCTTTGAGCCAGAAAGATGCGCATTTTGTAATGTCTAGCTTGCCATTTGGATCGTCCGCGGGGCAGTGGCGTCCCGTTTTGTCATGACTGCCAGTGCCGTGAACTGAGCCATCATTTTGCGCTACGTGGAAGTCTATCGTCCAGGGGCGAAGAGCGCTCGTCATTGTTTCGTAAGCAGCCCAAAATTCTTCATCTGAATAACCTTCTTTGAGCAGCGCGTGTTCTGGCGCGTTATATCCCATCAGATAGAGATAGGTGTGGGCGAGATCTGCCTGAAACCCTACGCTCTCAGGGGAGCCAGTTTCCTCCAGGAGATTGAGCATGTCCTTCCAGCTGTGCATGCCAGCCCAGCAAATCTCTCCCTCCGCGGCGAGCCGTTCCCCGTGGTCCGCGGCAATTTTACCAGCTTCGCGGAATGTGGCGGCGATAGTCTTTGTGTTACCCGAGGGATCAGAGTTCCAGTTCTCAGGGCTGTCTGCAGAGTCGATACGAATCACGCCATACTCGCGAACACCATGGTCCTTTAGGATGCCTCCGATATGGCAGGCCTTCTTTACCGCTAAGAGAAACTTTTCGCGAGCTTCGGCATCACCCATAGCTGAGTCACCGACTGTTCCAGGCCAGACTGGCGCGACCATGGAACCGACTTTCAAACCTTTGCTGGCGATCTTGTCGGCCATCGCCCGGATCTCATCATCAGACGCGTCCGGGTCAGTGTGCGGATGAAAGAGGAATAAATCGACCCCGTCGTAGGTTTTGCCATCGACGGTTGCTCCTGTTGTTAGCTCGAGCATGCGGTCGAGTGAGATAGGAGGATTGTCCGTGCCGTCTTCTTTGCCGACGAGACCGGGCCACATTGCGTTGTGAAGCTTGAGCGCCATAAGGATTTTTTGGTTCAGTTTTGTGTGAAGTAGCTTGGAATAGCTAGGCCCGAGACTGGGCATCTGAAGTGTAGAGGAGGCCCAAGCG
>JAHDIL010000042.1:4346-9466 GCA_020630835.1 Verrucomicrobiota bacterium | reverse complement strand
GAGATCGCTTGAACCAAAGGCTTCATCCTCCTCTGACCAAGTCCAGAGAGTAGAGCCACCCGAGGCGAGTAAAGCCCGGCTGTCGGCATCTCGCCCGAGATGGATGGGGGCTCCCGCTCCGGTTGGTCCTGTGGAACCGGTGTTGGCAGCGCGAAAACTGAGAGGGAAAGTGTCAGACTCGGGGTGAAAGCCCTCCTTAGCTTGGAGTCGGCGTGGCAGGATTTCATTCTTTCTGCCGAGAGCTTCCGTGGCTAGTAAGCCGAGTTTTCGATCGCTGTCAGTCCATGGATGGGCTGAAGGCTTTGATTCCCAGTAATCGATGAGGGTTTGAGCTGGTTTTTCTAACGCTTCGGATGGCTCTATCGGTGGAGGCACAAAAGGGAGAGTAGCTGCGAACGCGGCTTCGGGCGAGGGCGCCGCCTGATCTCCGGCTTCTGGCGCTTCGCTCTTCAATCCTGAAAGAATCGTGCTGATCGAGTCAGCTCCCGAGAATTCCTTCAGGAGCGCTCGATCAGCGCGCACGGGTTTAGCAATGGGCCGCTCTTCAGGGAACGGCGCCTGCCGGCCAAGGGTAATGAGGGCAATGATCGCTGCGGCGACTAGACATAGGGCCACGGACGCCAGCAATGCGACTTTGCGCTTCTTCTGGTCAGCCGGTCGCGTGGGGATACTCGTCATGATTGGGGGGGCAATCGAAATTCCGAGGGCGGAAGGGAATAAGACTGGCGATTATAGAGAAGAAGACTGAGAAATCGAGCACTCATTGGCTCTCGTTGAATACTTAGTCGAACAAGCTCTTAGATTCTGGATAAATTCGGGTAAAGGCTTCCTCTAAGAGGCTTTGCACATCGCTTTTGACAATCCCCAGCAACTTTGGCTTTTTTTCGGCGCTTTCATTTTTGCTTAAATCGAGTTTCTTCCAGAGCCGTTGCCAGTCTTTTTCGCTTTGAGCGATTAGGTCTCGGATCGTGGACTCCCAGAGTTGTGGTGTGCGGGTGGGATCTTGCCAAATGCCACGTCCTCGGCCGTAGTGAGAGATCGCTAGGTAGAGGAGCAACATTACTTGTAGCTGCATACTGAACTGTGAAAAAGTCCAACGGACGGAGTTAGAACCTGATTGCGTCAGGTTGTAGCCCTTCGCTAGAGAGTAGCTGGTTGCGCCGCCGAGAAGCATGCCTGCGAGGGCGCCCGTTCCAAACGTCAGGCCGTGAGCAACAAGATCAGCAGCAATTCCCCCGATCAGGCCCGAAGCCGCTCCTCCTATGATGGCTGCCAGAGGCTCTTCAAGTTCGCGTTTTACCTGAAAATTCTCTTGAGAGGCTTTTGCCAGCTCAGATGCTGTCTCACCCGCCAACCCCTGCAGCTCGATGAGGTGGTTAACTGTTTCAGCCGTTCGCTTGGCGACTCGCTCATGCATGCGGGTCTGCACCTCTTTCAACGCAGCATCATTGCGGTTTTTGGTAATGAGGTTCTTCAGCTTTTGTGTGAGCGGTTGGGGCTTGAGCTGTTCCTGATCACTTGCGGTTTCGATAAGAAACTGAGCAATGACCGCGCAGCTTTCGCGGAAGGGCCGAAGATTCCGCTCCGAGAGAGCCTCAGTCAGCTCCCGGGCAGTTTTTCGCTTTTCCCCGTCTAGAATTCGTGTCGCTTTCTCCAGCAAAAGATGTTCCTGCGTCCAACAGCGAGTGAAGGCGTCGAGCGTTGTCACGCCGACGATATGAGAAAGGTTCCCTAGTTTTTTTCGCCACGTCTGTTCAATTTTTTGGGTTTCTTGCGGCGGTGCGTCCCCGGTCTGATTGAGCAATACTAGAGTGGGCTTTCCAATCCAGGCGATGACTTCTAGCTCTAACTCAACAAAAGGTAGCTGTTCGGCGTCTTGAGAGCCATCGATCAGGTAAAGAACGACATCGGTCTCTTTCTGAACATGACGGATGGCCTCCTGGCTGCACCAAAGGGATTTATCCTGTGTGCGGTCCCAGACTTGGTGCAGGACCCAGCCGATAGGGTTTTTGCTGCTGCGCAGACGTTTGGCGAGTTTGCCGAGATTCGCGCCGAAGCCTGGTGTATCCCAAAGTTTCGCCACGGCACCTGAGGATGACTCGATCAGTGTGTGTGCCTCGGGGATTGTCGTCACGTGAGCGCTGTCTGCCACCTCTCCTACATCCTTGCGCAGCAGAGTGCGGGCGAGAGCTGTCTTTCCTACATTAGTGTGGGAGATCAGACTAAGGACGACTTCTTCCTGTGGCATAGCGAGAATAAGAACATGTGGATGCTCTTCTGCAAGGACTTACCTAGAGAGCGTGGGTGCAGTAGGGGCGGGCGTCAGGATTTTCACGCCCTTATCTGAGAAGAGCTTGTGCCAGGCTCGTAGGCGGGTGAGACGGCGGTCTTCGGCATCGCGCAGATGTGCATTCTTTGTATCGAAACCCTTTGCATGCAGGAGCACCTGCACTCCGGTATGTTGCTGAGAAATTGTATGATAGACAGCGCCGTGACTTTCTTGCTCAGGAGTGGCGGAAAGGGGGAAGAGGATGTAATCGACTGAGCAACCGAGGTCGAGGGTTTTTTCTTCCTCGCCGAAAGGGATCGTCTTTACGATTTTTATCTGCACCTTGCGCTCCAATTCTTGACTGGCGAAACCGTCGAGTGCGGAGACTTCGTCGGAGTCTGGAGATGAGGGATAGGCTACGCAATAGAGGGTCTGCGTCACCGGGGTAGCCTCGTAGAGGATTTTCTCCCAGCCGTCCACAGGGAGAGAGCGAAAGGTTAGAGCCGATTCGGCTTGAGCACTGCGCAACCGCCAGAGCAGCGCTAGGAGTAGGCGAGGCAGGCCAAGCAGAATCGCTACAGTCATGGCATACCAGTGTATCCATCGTTCGGCATTTTCTCCTGTAGACCTCGATTGAGACGTGCGCTGCAGGGCATCTAGACTTTCAGCAGCTGGGAAACTATCGCCGAGTAGCCAAATAGCAGGTTGGAATATGGGAGCTAGAAAGGCCCGCATTTCCTCACCGTTCTGGAAAAAGGTGCTCTCCCAGACTACGCGATATTCCGTCGATATTCCACGAGTGTAGAGCCCAATTATCGATCCAAAAGCAACGGCGACGGCGAGCAGGTGTAGGGCTGAGCGCAGGCGGCATCTCAGGGGGAATGCTAATGTTTGCCACCATTTATCATGAAAGCTGGTGAGGCAATGGTTATCCGACCCCTTAATCAGGAATCGCGAAAACCAATGATGTAGCGACGCGATGAGGGTTTGCGTGAGAGGTGTCTTTTCCGTTCTGAAGAAGCTGATGATCCAGAAGGCAAGGCTAACCGTGCACGCTAAAAAACTCCAGGCCATTAGGCCTAGCAAGGGCACCGAGAGCAGGTTGACCTGGGATTTTGTATCCAGCTGATAGAGAAAGAAGCCGGCAATAGCTCCAAGGAGTGCGATGGGCAGAAAAAAGAGCCGCAGCTGACGGAAAAAGTCATTTTGTTCGGCTTTTAAGGCCTCCTCTGGATGGAGCGATCGCCAACCGCTAAGGAGGTGTTTTGCCCGTTCCGTTAGATAGTTTTCCGGGTCGGTGACAGGATCATGCTTAGCTTTTGCGGCTGCCTGAGCCGACTCTCGTTCTGGCGCAGACGGGAACGTAGCAGTATGCCGCTCCAGCTCGTGAGTGAGAAGGAGGGTTTTGAGATGGTCTAGCTTTTTAGGCATCAGGGGAATTGCCTACATTGGCATAGATCCCCCGAACTCAATAGCAAAAAGCCAAGGCGCTCTATCACGGCTACCGAATGCCCTGAGTGGTGAGCTCTAGGGAGTAAAAACCAGTTCGCGCTGTGATGTAGAGGGTAGATCCGACGAGCAGGCAGTTTGCAGGCTTTTCCGGAGGCGCGATTCGTAGCAGCTCTTTTCCTTCTGGGCTGAAAGCAAGGATCTCGCCCTTCCACGTTAGGTAGATGTTTCCGTTTGTATCGACAGACATGCCGTCGCTTCCTTCCTCAGCAAAGACGCGCTTATTTGAAACATTCCCTCTCTTCACATCATAGGCAAAGACTTGTCCCAGCTCTGTGTCAGCGACATAGAGAGTCGTTTCATCAGGAGAGAGGATGACGCCGTTAGGACGGCTGAGTTCCTTATCGACAAGGGCAAGTTCCCCTTTGCGAGAGAGATAGTAGACTCCCTCAAAGTCTAACTCCATGTCGTCACGGTTTCCGTAGCGGGGATCAGTGAAGAAATAGCCTCCATTCCCGTCGGGGGCTATGTCATTCGGGCTGTTCAACTTCTTGCCCTCGAATTGAGCGACCTTCGTTTCGCTCTCACCATTGATGCTCCACTGAGTGATCGCCCGTGATCCACCTTCACAGACCATGGCGGTTCCGGTGGGGTGAAAGAAAATACCATTGGCACGACCCGTGTCTTTCCTGGCGACAGACGTTTCTCCTGACTTGGGATCATAGACATGAGTTGTATCGTTGGGGATGTCATTGAAATAAATTTTTCCGTCAGCACTGAGAGCTGGTCCCTCGGTAAACTTGAAACCGTCAGCCAGCTTAACGAACTCTGCGCCCTCTTTAACGAGGTTGGCAGGTGTAGGAGCGGGTTGCGCTTGGACTGGGCTGCGATAGTCGGTGGGGGTATGGAGGAACTCGACCGATTTGACATGGATCTCGACATCCTGGTTCCCGTGTAGCTGCAGTGCCAGTAAACCGCTGTCTGGGCTGTTTTTATCGCGCTTGATCTCCGCGATTGTTTGGTTGTTCAGCTGTGTGACGATACGGCGTCCATGGGCACTAACGACCATGACATTCCAGTCGTCGGCCTGGTAGGCTTTGTCTGCCAGTGACTGGTCGGGCTTTACTACCCAGCCGCCGCCACCAGTGAAATAGAGGCCGCCCGCACCCTTTCCTTTTGAGTCGATCTCGGCCTGATATCCATAGATCCCAGTTGACTCATCTGTCTTCTTAGCTCGGAAATATAAGCCACTGTTGCCCTTCGTGCACTTATAGGTGACACGCACTGTGAAGTCGCTCTGGGCTTCATCAAGGAATAGGAGAGGGTGACGCTTCTCCTTTTTTGTCGTTCTCCCCACCAGTATACCGTCTTCGACAGACCATTTTCCTTCGACCGACTCGTG
>JAHDIL010000042.1:0-4336 GCA_020630835.1 Verrucomicrobiota bacterium | reverse complement strand
TGGAATCCTGTGAGATCCTTACCATTGAAGACTGGCTTCCATACCGAGGTGCCCAAGTCTTTCATGCGGATGCTGCGATACTTCACCCAGGGGCGATCATCACGTTTGCCTACACCGTGAACCTGAAACCCGATGAAGCCGGTCTGCGTCATGGCGTCAACAAGATCAGCTGCGGGCACTCCATTTAGGAACGTGCAAACACGGTCGCCGATAAACTCAATACGGACCTTATTCCATTCGTTTTGTCGGATAGCATAGCGAGCAGGCATGTTGCCCACATGGTTATCCAGCCAGCCACGTCTTGATTCATCAAAGATTCCTGCCGTCCAGCCGCGTTCGGAAGGGTCGATCTCGGACTGGTAGCCATGGACGCGGCCGTCTTTGTAACTCTCAACGGAGTTAGAACGAATCTGGACTCCACAATTTAGGCTGGGGTCGACTTTAAATTCGTATTCGAGAATGAAATCCCCTACGGTCCGATCAGGACACAGGAAGGAGTTTGGCGTGCTCGGAACGGCGATACCAACGATCTCACCGTCTTTGACCGAGTATTCAGCTACTCCTCCGCGCTGGATCCAACTCTCGATGCTCTTGCCGTCAAACAGGTCGATCCACTCTCCTTTGCCATGGTTGTCAGCATAGGCGGATATGCTGAACAGACATGATACTCCCAACAAACATAGAATTTTTTGCATATGGGAGCTGTAGAGGTGGAATAATCATTCAGCAAGTGGCGTGTATGATTGCGCAATGTGTATAGTTGCGCGATTTCGTTCGCAAATCCGTGATCTGTTTCGAGATTTTTGGCTGCGATTCTGTTTAGCTCTAAGTTGCTCGAGACAGAGCAGAGAGATTCTACCCACGTCCACTGCTCGTTTTGATGTCGAGTAGCATTTGTGCGTTGGAGGGATACTTCTGCATATTCCGGAGCAGCCACTCCATGGCGTCAACTTGGCGGTAGTTGCCTAGGCCGCGGCGGAGAATGTAAACTTTTTCTAGAGCGTGGGGGGCTAAGAGCAGTTCCTCGCGCCTGGTGCCGGATTTATGAATGTCGACAGCAGGATAGACGTAATTTTGCGCGATGCTGCGATCGAGCACCAGCTCCATGTTGCCCGTGCCTTTAAACTCTTGAAAGATCGCCTCATCAGCTTTGCTATTTGTTTCAATAAGAGCTGTCGCAATGATGGTGAGCGAACCTGCCTCACGCGTATTGCGCGCGGCTGCGAAAATGCGGCGGGGCACCTCGAGGGCACCGACTACCAAGCCGCCGCTGGCTGTTCCCCGTTTGCCGCCTCGCATCTGACTGTTAAAGGCGCGAGCCAGGCGGGTGATGGAGTCCATGAGAATGAGCACATGCTCGCCGGCTTCGACAAGGCGTTTGGCTCGCTCAATGGCTAGTAGAGCTACCCGAGCGTGCTCTTTGGAATCGCTATCGTTGGAACTGGAGAAAATTTCAACATCTGGAAAACTGTGGCGGAAGTGGGTTACCTCTTCTGGGCGCTCGTCGATCAGGACGACCATGAGGTGCACCTCCTCATCGTAATTTTTCTGCACGCCCTCGGCGATATGCTGAAGCAGGGTCGTTTTTCCAGTCCTGGGTGGGGCTACGATTAGGCCGCGTTGGCCGCGGCCGATTGGTGACATCAGGTCGATCACACGTGTCGTTAATCGAGTCGATTCAGTCTCTAGGCGCAAAGCGCGATCTGGGTTAATCGCGGTGAGCTCCTCAAAGAAGGGGAGGTTGGCGTATTCTTGGGGTTCGACGCCATTGATCGTCTGCAGCTCGACCATTTGTGGGCCGCGCACGCCTTTCTTGGCGATTCCTTTGACGATGAGACCATCACGCAGGCCGTAGTTTCGCACGTATTCAGGAGTGATGAAGACATCCTGCGGTGACTGCTTGTAGGCGTTGCGTTTCTCGCGGAGGAAGGCGAAACCTTTGGGCGAAACCTCGACCATGCCCTCTGCTTCTGTCGGTTCTGCAGCAGCGAGTGCTTCTGCTTCGCGCTCGCGCTCTTTCTGCTTTTTTTCGAGGTATTGCTGTCTTTTAGCTTCGCGGATTTCTTCTTTTGAGAGCGCGGGACGATCGGTTTCTGCTGGATCGGCCGCCTCTGACTCCTCTTTTGTTTTAGTGCTCTTTCTCTTAGCGCTCTTCCTAGGGGCCGTCTTTTTTGCGTTGGCTTTCTCTTCCGCTTCAGGTTTTTCAGCGGTTTCTACCGTGGATGTATTCTTTTTTGCTGCCTTCTTTCGAACGCTTTTCTTTTTAGCCGCCGCTTTTCTGGCCGTCTTTTTCTTAACCGCTTCAGTCACGGCTTTGGTCTCTTCCACTAAGGGCAATTCTTCAGGCGAGTCGGTTGGGCACATAAGGCAGGAGGCGTGAAAAAGAGGCAGTCGTAAATCTCTGCCAGGTAAGGGAAAAGTGGGGGTGACCGCAGAAATGCGGGCCGGCTCAGTCGTGTGAAGAATGTTTGAACAGCTCTTAGGGCAGGCAAAAAGCAACAGCAGGGCCTGAAAGCTGAAAAGGGTGAGGCAAATCGAAAACCAGTTTCGCGAAAGCGTCGCGCACTAGATTATGAGCTCGGAGTCGAGACCCATAGGATAAGCCAAAGGGCAACGAGGGCTGTGCCCCGTCTGCAAAGCTTTTACCTGACCCTGAGGTTTTGCAAGGGCTTTTTAACGCCGACTTTTGGCGTTTCTCAAAGCTGCGAGGATCAATTAAGCCAGGATACCCGATACTACCTCGCCACTGACGTCGGTGAGTCGGAAATCGCGCCCAGCGTAGCGGTAGGTGAGCTTCTCGTGATCGAGACCAAGCAAGTGGAGGATGGTGGCATGCCAATCATGGATGTGGACTTTGTTGTCCACGGCCTTATGCCCGTATTCGTCTGTTTCGCCATAGCGCAGGCCACCCTGCACACCGCCGCCAGCCATCCAGAGAGAGAAGCCTCGATGGTTGTGATCGCGACCGTTTGAACTTTGGCCGTAGGGAGTTCTTCCAAACTCACCGGCCCAGATGACGAGAGTGTCTTTTAGCATATCTCGCTGTTTCAGGTCCGTGAGCAGGCCTGCTATCGGTTTGTCTATGCTGCCACAGCTATTACGCATGTTTGCCTCTAGGTTGCGATGATGATCCCAGCCGGTGCTGTTTAGCTGGATGAAACGGACGCCTGCCTCGGCTAGCCTGCGTGCTGAGAGACATTGCTTTCCGAAGCTTGCGGTGGCAGCATCGTCGATACCATAAAGAGTTTCTGTAGCTGCCGATTCGGAATTGAGATCGAGGACATCTGGCAGAGCTGTCTGCATGCGAAACGCTAGTTCATAGCTCTCGATCAGTCCCTCTACCTGTGGGTTGTATTCCTCCTTAGCCAGTTTTGCGCGGTTGAGACCATTCAGATAGTCGAGCTGCATGCGCTGAAGCTCAGGCGAGAGGTTTTTGTTTTGAAGGTTAGGTATGGGGCTGCCATCTGCATTGGCCTGGCGGGTGCGTTCCTATGGGGGTTCCTTGATAGATGGCGGGAAGGAAGGAACTGCCGTAGCGATTTGCCCCTGCGGGCGGTGCTAGCGTGACGAATCCTGGTAGGCTTTCATTTTCTGTTCCCAGGCCGTAAAGAGTCCAGGCACCTAAGGAAGGTCTGACGAACTGAAAACTCCCCGTTAGCAGTTGAGTCTGCGCTTGAGGGTGGTTGGGAATATCCGTATGCATGCTGTTAACAAGGCATAGGTCGTCAGCATGTTTCCCCACGTGTGGGAAGAGCTCCGAGATGGGTAGACCACTCTCACCCTGACGTTCGAATGAAAAAGGAGAGCCTAGCCATTTCGCGGCGCCCTGGTAAGTCTGCCCGCTGTCGGTATTCAGCTGCGGTTTATGGTCGAAGGTGTCTACATGCGAAGGGCCTCCGGTCATAGAAAGAAAAATGACTCGCTTCGCCCGGGCGGGGAGAGGGGGATCCTTGGGCGAAAGAGGGTTTGCTGCGTCTGCCGCGCGTAAGATCGATCGATTAGCGCCCATCGTCGATAGGGCGCTAAAGGCGAGCATACCAAAGCCGGAGGCAGATTGGCTGAGAAAGGAGCGTCTTGTGTTCATAGGGCAGGTCAGGGTTGATGGGGGATCAGTTTTTATATTGAAACTCAGCGCTGGTGAGAAGGGATTGGCAGAAGGAAGTAAAAGCAGCCGTTTGGGCATCCTCCAGGCCTTGGGCTGATGCCTTATCGGCAAAGGCGGATAGAAATTGCTGAGTCATCAGGATTTCTTCTGGCAAGGCTGGGCGCCCCAGCGCATAGAGGAAAGCTTGTCCTATCATGTCAGTGACATTTTCTGAACCCACTTCCGCCATAC
>JAHDIL010000041.1 GCA_020630835.1 Verrucomicrobiota bacterium | reverse complement strand
CGTCCTGTTGCTTGATCGTTTTCTGCTTTTCGCGCTCGATCTGGTTGGCCAATGCGGCTTCGCGAGCGGTGATGTCAGTAATCTTCTTAATGCCTTCGGAATCAAGGATATTGTTAGGATCAAGTGACTCTAGAGGAGTTTGCTCCAAGTGATCAATGGCACAGTCGTCGAGGACGAAACCATTTAAGTCGGTCCCGATCACTTTGAGGATCTCATCGCGGAAGGTATCGCGTTCCTCGTAGAGTTCAGTGAAGTCGAAGCGCTTACCGACGGTCTTGAGTGCTTCGGAAAATTTAGCATCAAATAGACCTTCAATTTCTCTCGGTGAAGAAGCACGATCACAACCGATCGATTGTGCTACGCGCAGACAGTCGTCAGATACGTTGTTTACACGAACGAAAAATGCCACCTTGATATCGGCCCTCATATTGTCCTTACAGATGAGACCATTCGTGCCGGTGCGGTCCACTTCGATGCGCTTCAGCGAAATGTCCATGTATTCGTGCTTGTGAATAACTGGGATGACGATGGCTCCCCGGAAACTCACTCGTGTGCCGCTAGGTTTGTTGATGATCAGCGCTTGGCCTTGTTCGACTCGTTTCCAACAGTTGACGATAACGATGATCATCAAGACCAAAAGGCCAATGGCGATGAGAACAAAAACAGTGCCGAGTGCGCCAAGCGAGTCGACGAGAGGGAGCTGGGATAGGTAGGAGCTTATATGCATGAGTTGGTATTAGTTGTTTGGATGGGAGTGAGAATCGTCTTCGCGGACGAGGAAAATTTCACGCTCTGAGTCGTGATCGAAAATGAGGACTTGTGTGCCTTTGGCGAGGCTTAGCCCCGAACCAGAAGTAACGCGCGCATTGAGCAGCAGAGGGGAAGAGGCAGTTAGGACTTCTACCTGACCGTAGATTTCGTCTACTTGAGCCGATTTAACGATGCCGGAGCGACCAACAATCGGTTCCTGCACTTCGCCTTCGAGCCGGAACTTTGTGAATAGGCCTTTCAAGGGGAGAGTCACAAGCTTGGTGCAGATGAGGCTGGCGATGAAATTAGGGAGAAAGAGCAGGCCGGCCAAGAGGTAAGACCCTGTTTGGTTAAAGATGAGGTTCAGCGCCATGCCGAAACCCCAGAGGAAAAGGACAAACACCGTAGCGACAATCATTGTCGGCACGCGATCTGCGTTTGCAAAACGGAGCAGGCCGCCTAGAGCTCCGAGAGCTGAGCCGGCTTCAACGGAGAAATCGCCATCTAGATCGAAGTCGAATTCAAGGTCCAGCACTCCTATGGCTGAGACTACCCAATAGAGAATCACCAGACCGAGAAGCACGGTCAGTGGCAAATTGTAAAAAGCGATGGATTCGGCGAGGAGTTCTAGCATTTCCCTCTCAGGATTTTGATGACGGGATCTTTATAGCCACATCCCCGCCAGAGAGCGATTACAAAAGGTGGGAAAAATTGGAGTGCTGGTGGGGGCGGTAATGCGCGATCTCCGGGTTACATATCGTAGTGTTTTACCCTCCCTCAGCCTTGAGGACCTCCTGCATAAACCGTCGGAAGTTTTTTGGTTTGATGCCGGCATCTTTTGCAGCAGCTCGGATTTCTTGCATCTCTTTTCGATCAATATGCTGATCTGCCAATGCCAATCGAATCAGACTTTTGAGTGTGGGTTCTGGGTTTGGAGAGTCTCTGTCTGGTGAAGAGGGCATCGGAGAGGCATAGGAGTTTTTGCGAAAGGTTTGTAATTGCTCTGCTCGCTGATCGGAGAGTGATGGGTTGCTGCCATCTCCCATTTGAGCCTGCTCAGCAACCACCACTTTTTGAAGATTCGCCTGTTGTCTTCGGCGCTGAAACGCGATGAGAAGTAGGGCGATTAATCCAATTAGCACAAGTGCGAGAAGCCAGGGCTGGGAGAAGAAAAAACCTGTGACAATGACGATAGCACTCAGACCAAGCCCTAAAGTCAAGGCGACAACGAATATGCCAGCGTTGGCTAGAGGGCCAATAAGTGGAATGGATGAAAGAAGTTTCCTGATCGGTGCAAGTAATAGAAGAAACCCGAGCACCATAGCTGCCGATCCTATTCCGCGTGTGAGGCGACTGCGAAAAGCGAGATGGCTTTTCATGGTGGAGAGAGCGGCGTTACGTTCGCCGGAGACGAGGTGATGTAGTAGGCCACTGTCACCGATGAGTGATGTAATGAATCCGTCTCGTTGTTCGGTGCGGTCGGCGACAGCCTGAGTGCCGCTGAAATTTCCGAAGTAGGTGAGCTTAGGGGCCAGAGGTATCCCCTGCCAAGAAAGGCGCTCGCTGCCGAGGTCATCCATGCTGTCAGGATAGTGCATGAGGTATCTATCCTCGGCTACCAAGTGGTTGGCCTCTTGGGTGCGGGGCCAGTCCGTTGGCTGAATAGGCTGTTTCTTGTCGACGAAATGAAGGTCCTTTTGATCAATCGTGAGTTCGCCGAGCGTATATGCCTTGGCAAGCAGGCTGCCACTCCGGAGAGTTTGTGTGATGTCGGAGTTGCGAGAGTTATCTTGCACGGAGCTCATCCACCGTTTGCGCCACGTAACAACGCCCTCGCTATCTTTCTCTCGATCCCAGCAATAGATCTCGGCTTTGCGATACACCACAAGATATCCTGTGATATCTGATAGGTAGGTGTCAGCAAGGGTAAGCTCCTTGGGGAGCGACCCGGTAAACGCAAAAGAGCTCCCGGGCTTTAATGAGGTGCAGTCGGCTACCCATGTTCTCGATTTCGCAGCTTTATGGTAGTCGAAGCGGTTCTCGTTTGCCCATAAAACCAGGACTAGCGCGACGATGAGACCGAAACCGAAGAGGAATGCAACTGGGCCTGCTTCTTTCTTGCGCTTCATGCAGCGAAGCTACAGCTTCGCGCAGGTCTTCACAATGAAGCAATAGGATTTCCTCGGAATGCGCGAGCTCTGAGCTCGTAAGAAAGGGGTTAACCCTTTTGCTACCCGATCGATGAGCTCCGAGGAAAATTGACGATGCCTCTGGGCATCTGGGTGCTACGAATACCAGTGACTGTGGAGCATGAGTTCCCTAGTCAGAGAGCATTTGCAGGGCGCTTTCGATCGTATACTGCCTTGCAATATCGTGACAACTTTTACGAAGTGAGGTTTATACGACGCGCAGTCGTGTCAGGTCCTGCGTATCGATCATGCCGATTGGCCGTTTCTGGCCGTCAAGGACGATGAGGTCGTCGATGCGGTATAGCTCTAGTTGCTTTAAGACTTCTCCTACTAGACTGGTATCAGAAGTTGTCACCGGGTCACGCGTCATAAAATCGCTGACCTTGGCGTCTCCTAGTTGAGCCTGCCCAGATTGAAAAGCACGCGTGAAATCGCCCTGAGTGAAAACTCCAGCCAGGCTACCATCCGATGCGGTTATGATGACGGCCCCGGCCCTCGCTCGACTCATCTCAGCAATCGCTTCAGTGATGGTGGAGTTTTCATTGATGACAGCGATGTGTGGCTGTTGTCGCATGATGTCTTGGGCCCGCATCAATAGGGCTCTGCCCAATGAGCCGCCGGGATGCAATTCGGCGAAGTTTTCCTTCGTGAACCCTCGGCTCTCGAGCAGGACCATGGCGAGAGCATCGCCCATCACGAGCGTATTTGTGCTGGAGGAGGTGGGTGCCAGGTTCAGTGGGCAGGCCTCGCGGGTCACCTGGATGTTGAGCACACAGTCGGCTGTTTCTGCCAAGGTAGATTCTGGCTTACCAGTGATGGCGATGATCTGGATACGCTTACGCTTTAAATGTGGCAGTAGCCGCAGAAGTTCTCCCGTTTCGCCCGAGTAGCTCATGGCGATGAGGCAGTCGCCATCGTTGACGAGACCGAGATCGCCATGCAAAGCATCCTGGCAATTCAGAACGGTTGATGGCGCTCCGGTGGAGTTAAAGGTAGCGGCGAGCTTACTCCCGATATTTCCTGATTTTCCTACGCCGATGAAGACCAGTTTCCCCCCGGTCACCACGCACTGCTTGAGCAACGAAATAGCGAGATCAAAGCTTGTGTCCAGTCGTTGGCTCAGGCCTTGAAGTTCCTCAATTTCAAGATTGATGACGCGTCGCGCTTTTTCCAGAAGATCCATGTAATAGAGGTAGGAGAGATTCCCTTATATGATAGAGAGGACTTTGCTATGCTCAATTGAAAGATCGGCCAGTCATTCAGGAAGGGCAGTGAGTTGGGCTATGATAGCGTCCACGGTCTAAGAAGGGGAGAACTTACATTTTTTTGAGCTACGGCTCGGCTTTTACAGGAAAAAACGTGCGATGATTGGCGATGAAAACTTTTCGGCCAAGCTGCCAGAGCAGACGATCCTCTTTCGATAGGTATGGGCTTGGTCGGAAAAGCACAGCTCCAGTGACTCAATCTTGGGCTAATTGAGTTTTAAATTAGGGGAGGCTGCTCTATTCTGAATGGTCGGATAGATCCAGAAGAGTGGTGCTTATGCGAACCACCGGAGTGAATCCTTCACAGATCCCCGAAAAGAGCAAGGGCAGAACCCACTCACGAGGGTGATTGTTTAGCAGCTTTCGTTGATCAAGGGGGACAACGAGTCTTCCGGGTTGCCGGTTTCAGTCAGCTGTCGCCAGTGCCTTAGGCGGTGGCGCAATTGGGGCAGGCTTAGGCGTCGCTCTTTGAGGCGCTGCTTTTTTATTAGCCGCTGGCGGTGGACCTACAACGGGAGCTGGTCCTGCCGATTGAGGTCGCTGCAATGGCACTGGCTGAGGGGTCTGCCTGGGGGGCCTAGAGTGTATAGGTTCTGATGATGCCGACGGAAGGGCCATAGGAATACCGCCAGTCGGTGGCGTTGCCGCAACGATTGGACCGCTTGATTTGCTCGTCCGTGCTGGGCGGATGGAGCGGAGACGCACCGTATTGGAGGCAGGCTCTAGCTCCGCAGTAGTGGTTCCGGACTGAGACTTGGTCGCGGCTGATCGAATGTCAGCGACCACGTCTTCTACGGGCGAGTTATCTATGACAGCGGAGAGTATGTAGAAGGCATCTACCTCGCCCCCGAACACAATCTGATCCATAGAATTCAGTTCGATGCCGGCTGCTCCAACTGGCGTATGGTTCACCTCTGTTCCGTTAGTAGAACCTTTGTCGATTATTCCGTAGGTTTTACCAAGAAATACGACTTCTGCATGATGCACCGACATTTGGTGAACCAAGACCTGAACATCATTGGTAGGAGCCCGACCGATGCTAATTTTATCCTCTGAGAGGTCAAATCGCTTTAAGCCTTTCTCTCCGAGATCAAATACCAGTGAAAATGCGTTCATAACAGAAATTCACCTAAGATCGCCTAGGTCATGGGATCTGTCAATGGCGGTAGACATCGAATTGGTGGACGCACAGAAGTCCCAACTTCATGAAACGGTTCGTGATAGCCGTCCGCCAGCCATAGGGCATAGCGGAGATGCTTTGGGATTGTTAGATATAATTTGGATGTCAATGAGGATGGGCAAACCTTGTCCCGTAGTCCTTGAGATAAAAAGACCTTCGTATTCAGCGGCCAATGAAAATTGCTGAGAAAGTCATCGGAAATCGCATTGTCCAGGAGGCTTTTGGCAAAGCGAAGTGATACTTGCTTGTGGCAGAGGGAGGCATCGCCGACGGTGTTTTCTTTTCCGGTGGTGAAGCAGTCGCTCGCTTTCACTCCTGTAGGAATGCACAAATTGGGTAACTTCGGTGCTAGCAGTTTGCCGGCTGTGATTTTGCCCCAGGGTTGATTGAACGAGGGGTCGAGCAGAGGTGAACTGAGCCAGATCAGTTCCAATTCATGATGGCTACTCTGAAGCCAGCGTAGAAGAATCAATCCGCCGGTGGAGTGTGCGTAAAGGCAGCCGAGCGGATAGCTGGCCAGCTGACGGATGGTGTCGATGAGTTCTAGGCAAAAAGGAATAGAAATGAGATCTCCTCGCGCTCCTTGGCTTAGGCCGGATCCCGGCCAGTCGAAGCGTAGCACCTCGTAACCTTGCTCCGTCAGCCACAGCCGGGCGTGTTCGTGACGTCCGCTGTGATCGCCAAGACCATGCATTAGCAGAGCAGACTTCCGGCGGGTTATTGTCTCGTTAGGAGAGGTTCGGCTGACGAAGACGTCGCCGTTTTCAGTCGCCAGTATCTCAGTAGTTTCCGGAAACTTCTCCATTGCCATATCGATCGGGATACGAATTTTTTAGACGAGTCGTTCTAGCACCTGCGATGCAAGGCCGAGACCGAGAAAAAAACCGCACATATCTGTGCAAGTTGTTAGGATAGGTCCGGAGGCGAGGGCGGGATCGACTCCAAGCCGTTTCAAAAGAAGAGGCACCATTCCCCCGAGCAGAACCGATAGCACCGTGTTACAGGCCAAGGCCGAACCGACGACGAGGCCAAGCCACAGATTGTCTTTCCAGACGGCAGCTACGATGGCTAGGACGATCCCGACGACCATGCCGTTAATTATGCCGCGGATCCCTTCTTTGAAAAAGATGCGGAGGAACTCCGTAGGGCGCAGAAGTCCTAAGGTCAGCTCGCGAATGCTTACCGCCACAGCCTGGTTTCCAGAGCAGCCGCTCATGTCTGAGACCATTGGGAGAAAAACGGCAAGCGCAATGACAGCAGCCAGGGTCTCTTCATGCGAGGCGATGACGGAGGCCGCGATGAGATTTAATAAGATGTTAGGTCCAAGCCAGGCGAGGCGCCTCCCACAGCGCGAGAGTATGGGCATGCTGCGCAATTCTTCACCTCCGAGGATGCCTGCGGAGTGCAGGTAGTCCTCTGTCTGGTGCTCAGCTGTCGCCTCTCGCAGTGCTTTACTAGTGACGACACCGACTAGCCTGCCATCGGCTGTAGTTACGGGAAGGCCTACGTAGGATTTACCCTCGAAAAGGGCGCAGAGTTCATCAAATGAAGCCTCAGCTGAGGCAGAAAGAGGTTCGCGGATCATGATGTCGGCGATCTTCTGGTGGCGAGGTGTTAGGACGAGGTCTCGAAGCCGTAGGACGCCCCGCAAGATGTGCTTGCGGTCAACGATGTAGACATACTGCACATCCAGGTCGGAATACTCCTCGGCGTCCTCGCCGAGTTTGCTTAAGACTTCGTCGACGGTGAGTTCGTCATTAAAGAAGGCGTAGGACCGATTCATCAGCGCTGTGGCTGTGTCCCATTCGTGAGAGCAAATATCGCGGATTTCTTCCGCTTCGGTTTGATCGTCTAGTTCTGCAAGAATGGCTTCTGATTCCGAGCCACCCATCTCACGAATGACCTCGGCCCGCAATTCATCCTCGAGTTCTTCGACGACGTCCGCAGCCTCTGCCGGTGTCATATCCTCTAGGATGTCGGCTGCTTGCACGTCGGGCAGGTGCTCCAATAGATGAGCGGCTTCATCTGGTGTGAGTAGGGTGGTCAGGTCGCTCTGCTGCTCGCTGCTCAGGTGAGCCATAGCGAAACGTTGCTCCTCGCCGCTCATCCTAGATAGGAGGGCTGAAGCGGCATTGCCGTCTTTTTCACGCAGCACTTCTGCCAGCTCGACCCATGGCCTCTCTCCGGTTGTTTCTTCTGTCGAGTTCATCGGGTTCTCCTAGACGTTGAGAGAGTTTTTACCGCAGCCATTTGGCGACGGTGGTGGTAGCCCGAAACTCGGGAGCTACTAAAAAGGTGTCGCTAGCCTGCAGAGTCACGGTCCGTCCACACGGTTGGTGAACGCGTAAGTGGAGCGGGTGCTCGCCGGGATGCTCATGGGCTACAGTAATGATCTCGTCCAGACAATAGGGGTTGTCATCGCCAGTCTTCAGATCCAGGACAACAGGTGGTTTTACTTGATCGGCCGCGAGGGTCTTGGGGGCTGTCGGGTCGATAGCTAGCGGTGTCACGTCATCTGCAGTGAGTCGGTTGGTTTCGGTGCGCGAGTCCTGTTCGACTCGGGCTTTGAGAATTATGACGCTACCTTTTTCCAGGTTTTGATTACATTTAGTGTAGACGTCATTCCAAACAATGGCTTCAGAGGAGCCAGTGAAATCTTCGACGAGAAGTATGGCAAAGGGCTTCCCCTCGCGCTTGGTGTATTTTACGGTGCACTCACTAATGATGGCAGCGAAGCGGTGAGGCTTCTTCCCTGGTTTTAACTGTTGTAGATCGCCCAGTTCAGCATAGGAGCCTTTTTCGATGGTGCCTCGATATTCATCAAGAGGGTGGCCTGTGACATAGAATCCTAATAGATTCTTTTCGTGGCTTAGGTATTCTCTGAGGGACCAGATGACTTTTTCTTCATCATCTAGTTCGGGTGCGGGAGCTGCCGTCATGAGCTCGTTCATGTCGAAGAGTGACTGTTGGCCAGAGACTCGATCGCGCTGTGCCGCATTCGAACCTGCAATAACGAGCCCAACACGTGAAAATAGGTCGTCACGGCGATAGAGGGTGAAGTCGAAGGCTCCTGCTTTGATCAGGTTTTCTAGAATCTTTCGATTAACCGACTTACCGTCTAGTCGGCTGGAGAAGTCTTCGATCGTGGGGAAGACACCGGCTCTTCCTCGTTCTTCGATCGCGGCTTTCATGGCGTTGGTGCCTACGTTCTTGATGGCTGCTAGTCCGAAACGAATCGCTTTTTCGCCATTGGGTTTCGTCTCGGGGGCAAACTTGAGAAGGCTTTTGTTAACGTCAGGGGCGAGGATTTCTATCCCCATGCGCTGACACTCTGCTACGAAGACAGAGATCTTCTCGGTATTGTTGATTTCGTTGCTGAGCAGGGCGGCCATGAATTCCACCGGGTAGTTTGCCTTGAGGAAAGCCGTGTGATAGCTGAGGAGCCCATACGCAGCACTGTGCGATTTGTTAAATCCGTAACCGGCGAACTTTTCCAAGAGATCAAAAATCTCGTTTGCCTGTTTTTCAGGGATGTCGTTGACCTCTTTGCACCCGGCGACGAATTTTTTCCGCTGCTCTATCATAACGGAGAGCTTTTTCTTACCCATCGCTCGACGCAGAAGATCAGCCTCACCCAGGCTGTATCCTGCCAGCAGGTTGGCCGCGCGCTGCACCTGCTCTTGGTAGATTAAGATGCCGAAAGTTTCCTCACTGGCTTCTTCTAACAGGGGATGAAGATACTCGACTTTTTTCTTCCCTTTCTTCCGGTCGATAAAGTCGGGGATGAGCTCCATGGGGCCAGGGCGATAGAGCGCAATAAGAGCGATGATATCCTCGATGCGGTTGACATCGAACTGACGACAGAGATTCATCATGCCTCCGGATTCCAACTGGAAGACTCCGGTCGTTTCCCCGCGGTTCAGTAGGTTGAAGGCCTCTTTGTCATCGTAGCCCTCATCGTCGAGCACGAAATCTGGAGTGTGCATGTGGATAAGGTCCACGGCATCCTGGATGACTGTCAGGGTCTTCAGGCCGAGGAAGTCCATTTTCAGCATGCCAAGATCGGTCAGTGGACTCATCGCATACTGGGTGACTACCTCACCTTCTTTCCCTCGCACTAGAGGTACGTAGTCGGTCAGTTCGCGGTCTCCGATGACGAC